>JANYAW010000036.1 GCA_025361105.1 Rhodocyclaceae bacterium
GACAAAGATCGATATTCCTACGAAGGGCTGTACAGCGATGACCGCGTGACGCGGCCGATGGTTAAGCAAGACGGGCGCTGGAACGAAGTTGATTGGAATGTCGCGCTGGATTATGTGACGCATGCGCTGAAAGACATCGCCAAAACGCATGGCGGTTCGGCGATTGGCGGTTTGCTCAGCCCGCACGCGACGTTGGAAGAACTCTACCTTGGACAAAAACTGTTGCGTGGTTTGGGCAGTGAGAATATTGATTCTCGATTGCGGCAATGCGATTTTTCGGCAGACGGAAAACGTGCCGGTACGCCTTGGCTGGGAATGAAGATTGCGGAAATTTCGCAGCTTGATCGTGTCCTTGTAGTCGGTTCTTTCCTGCGCAAAGACCATCCGCTGATTGCCCAACGTTTGCGCCAGCACGCCAAGCGCGGTTGCCAACTCAGCGTGGTCCACAGCGCCGATGATGATTTGCTGCTCAAAGTATTTGCCAAGGCCATCGCGGTGCCGTCACAGTTACCGTCGCTGCTCACGCAAATCGTCAAAGCCAGTGCTGAACTCAAGGGTGTGAGCGTGGCTGCAAGCGTCGCCTCGATGACTGTGTCCGATGACGCACGCAAGATTGCCGGCAGTTTGGTCTCGGGACGCAAGGTTGGAATCCTGCTTGGCAATTTTGCCCAGCAGCATGCTGCTGCGGCAACGCTGCATCAATTGGCGCATCAACTCAGCGCAGTCCTCGGCGCATCGTTTGGCTTCATCGGCGAAGCAGCCAACAGCGTCGGTGCTTATGTCGCCAATGCAATTCCCGGCGCGGGCGGACTCAATGCCGCAACGATGTTGATGCAACCGCGCAAAGCCTACGTGGTGCTCGGTGCCGAGCCTGATTTGGATTGCGCCGATGGTAGCGCAGCCGTTTCTGCGCTCATGCAGGCGGCCACCGTGGTGATGCTCACGCCATTCAAATCCGAAGCAATGCTGGCCTACGCGGATGTCATATTGCCGGTGTCGCCTTTCAGTGAAACCTCAGGCACTTTCGTAAATACCGAAGGCAGGGCGCAAAGTTTTCACGCGAGTACCAAACCTTTGGGCGACAGTCGTCCAGCCTGGAAAGTATTGCGGGTTTTGGGCAATTTGCTCGATGTGCCCGGGTTTGAATACACCAGCAGCGAAGCCGTGCGTACTGAAGTAATAGGTCCAAATACCGAATTCGTTAGCGGTCTGGGCAATGAAATTGACGGCGTTGAAATCGCCATCGCGGACAGTAGCGGAACTGTGCTGGAACGTGTGGCAGATGTGCCGATACATTTTGCTGATACTTTGGTGCGACGTGCGGCCTCGTTGCAACAAACCCAAGATGCATTTGCGCCCGTCGTGCGAATCAATGTGGCGACCATGAGCCGACTTGGAATTACCGATGGCGAAAAAGTGCGAGTTGGTGCAGGTGACACGCCGTCGATTGAGCTTACTGCGAGCCTTGATACCGGTTTGCCAGACAATGCGGTTCGCATCGCTACGGCACACACAATGACCCAAGCACTTGGTGCAATGACCGCCACAGTAACGGTGGAAAAAGCATGATGGACGCGGTGTTAGCGATGATCTTGCCAGCCGCCCAAGCACTGCTCGGGCCATTGTTCCCGCTGGTTTGGGCGCTAGTGAAAATTGTTCTGATTATTGCGCCCTTGATGCTTTGTGTGGCTTACCTCACATTTTGGGAACGCAAAGTAATTGGCTGGATGCAAGTCCGTATCGGCCCGAATCGTGTGGGGCCGTGGGGGCTATTACAGCCGATTGCGGATGGCATCAAACTTTTCCTGAAAGAGATTATTTTCCCGACGGTAGCTGACAAACCGTTGTTCGTAATTGCACCGATTCTGGCGCTGGCACCGGCACTTGCGGCATGGGCGGTGGTGCCGTTTAGCCAAGGTTGGGTGTTGGCAGATATTGATGCCGGAGTTCTGTATTTAGTGGCCATTACTTCGATGGGTGTTTATGGCATCATAATCGCCGGTTGGGCATCGAATTCCAAATACGCGTTTTTGGGCAGCATGCGCGCGGCGGCACAAATGGTGTCTTACGAAGTGTCGATGGGCTTAGCACTCATCACGGTACTGATGGTTTCCGGCAGTTTGAATTTGACCACCATCGTCAACGGTCAAGCCAAAGGCTTGTTCGCTGATTTCGGAGTCGGCTTCCTTTCGTGGAATTGGCTGCCACTGTTGCCGATGTTCGGTGTGTATTTGATTTCCGGTATTGCTGAAACCAATCGCGCGCCGTTTGACGTGGTGGAAGGTGAGTCCGAGATTGTGGCCGGGCACATGGTTGAATATTCCGGCATGGCGTTCGCACTGTTCTTCCTTGGCGAATACGCGGGGATGATTTTGGTGTCGACCATGACATCGATTTTCTTTCTCGGCGGTTGGTTATCACCAGTCGGCTTTTTGCCAGACGGTTTCTACTGGTTGGCGATCAAAATCGCCACTGTGCTGTTCCTGTTCCTTTGGATACGCGCAACCTTTCCAAGGTTTCGTTACGATCAAATTATGCGTTTGGGCTGGAAGGTTTTTGTGCCGATCACGTTGGCGTGGATATTGGTTATCGGTGTGTGGATGATGTCCCCTTTGACTATTTGGAAATGAGGACGAGCCATGGGCGCTAAAGATTTCATCGGCAGTCTTTTCCTCAAGGAGCTATTCAAAGGTTTGGCTTTGACCGGACGCTATATGTTCGCGCGGAAAATCACTATCCAGTATCCGGATGAGATGACGCCGCAAAGCGACCGCTTCCGCGGCCTGCATGCCTTGCGTCGGTATCCGAATGGTGAAGAGCGATGCATTGCTTGCAAACTTTGTGAAGCGGTTTGCCCGGCGCTCGCCATCACCATTGAATCGGAACAACGTGATGATGGCAGTCGCCGCACCACACGCTATGACATTGATTTGAACAAATGCATTTTCTGCGGGTTCTGCGAAGAAGCTTGCCCAGTTGATGCCATCGTTGAAACACGAATTTTTGAGTACCACGGCGAGCAGCGTGGCGATCTTTATTACACCAAGCAAATGTTGCTCGCCAATGGTGATCGCTACGAAGCGCAGATCGCCGCAGATCGCGCTGCTGATGCGCCGTTTCGATAGACACGATAGCTAACCAACACAGATATGGAATTCAAAGCCGTCATTTTTTATGTTTTCGCTACCGTGCTAATCGGCGCTGCGTTGCGGGTGATTACCGCACGCAATCCGGTGCATGCCGTGCTGTTTTTGGTATTGGCGTTTTTTAATGCGGCGGGAATCTGGATGCTGTTGCAAGCGGAATTTTTGGCCATTGCACTGGTGATGGTTTATGTCGGCGCAGTGATGGTGTTGTTCCTGTTCGTGGTGATGATGCTCGACGTCAATCTTGAACGTCTGCGCCAAGGATTCTGGAGCTACTTGCCGCTGGGTGGAATGTTAGGACTGCTGATGGCAGGCGAAATGGCTTTGGTGTTGGGTGGATCTTATTTTGGTGTGGAGAACTTCCCCGGGCAGGATGTTGCAGCGGAGGCTAGCAATACCAAAGATTTGGCGCGCCTGTTATTTACCAAATACGCATGGCCGTTTGAGATTGCCTCGGTCATTTTGCTGGTCGGAATTATCGGTGCGGTGATGTTGACTTTGCGTAAACGCGGCGACACTAAGGCAGTCAATCCGCTCGATCAAATCAAAGTCAAACGGAATGATCGAGTGCGGATGGTAAGCATGCATTCTGAGTCGGATGCACCAGCAGCACCGCAAACTGATCTCACTGCGCCGAAAGGAGAATGAGCTAATGCTGTCGCTTTCGCACTACCTTATTCTCGCGGCCATGCTGTTCTCGATTGCGGTGGTTGGGATATTTCTCAATCGTAAAAACCTCATTGTGCTGATGATGGCTATCGAACTCATGCTGCTCGCCGTCAATTTGAATTTCATTGCTTTTTCGCACTATCTCAACGACCTTGACGGGCAGATATTCGTGTTTTTCATTTTGGTTGTCGCCGCCGCCGAGGCCGGTATTGGTCTCGCCATCTTGGTGGTGTTGTTCCGCAATCTTTCTTCCATCCATGTCGACGATCTCGACAGCCTTAAGGGATAAGGGTCGCACGCGATGGAAATGACTTCACTTTATTTGTTGGTGCCACTAGCCCCGTTGGGCGGCGCTATTCTTGCGGGCTTGTTCGGCAAGCAGATTGGCCGCACCGGTGCTCATGTGGTCACCGTGCTTGGTGTGACAATCGCTTTTATTGCTTCAGCGATGATTTATTTCGACGTGCAATCAGGTCATCTTTACAACGGCTCGGTCTATACGTGGATGCAATCGGGCGGCCTGAAGTTTGAGATTGGTTTCCTGATTGATCCACTCACGGTGATGATGATGTTGGTGGTGACTTTTGTGTCATTGATGGTGCATATATTCACCATCGGTTATATGGCCGACGATCCCGGCTACCAGCGCTTTTTCAGCTACATCGCGCTGTTCACGTTTTCGATGTTGATGCTGGTGATGAGCAACAATTTTGTCCAACTATTTTTTGGTTGGGAAGCGGTTGGGTTGGTGTCCTACTTGCTAATTGGTTTTTGGTACAAACGGCCGACCGCAATCTTCGCCAACCTCAAAGCCTTCTTGGTCAACCGCGTTGGTGACTTTGGTTTCCTGCTCGGTATCGGCTTAATCGCCGCCTATGCAGGTAGCCTCGACTATAAAGAAGTATTTGCGATACGCCTTGATTTGGCGACGATGACAGAGGTCGCCACCGGCTGGCCGTTAATCACCGCGATTTGTATTTGCTTGTTTATCGGCGCGATGGGTAAATCAGCACAAGTGCCATTGCATGTTTGGCTACCCGATTCCATGGAAGGCCCGACCCCGATTTCGGCGCTGATTCACGCCGCGACAATGGTGACCGCCGGCATCTTTATGGTTACTCGCATGTCGCCTCTGTTTGAGCTTTCCGATACGGCCCTGTCTTTCGTGTTGATTGTCGGCGCGGTAACGGCGCTGTTCATGGGTTTCCTCGGTATCATCCAAAACGACATCAAACGGGTGGTGGCCTACTCAACCTTGTCGCAGTTAGGTTATATGACCGTGGCTTTGGGTGTATCAGCTTATTCGGTGGCGGTGTTTCATTTGATGACCCACGCGTTTTTCAAAGCGCTGCTGTTCCTTGGCGCTGGCTCGGTGATTATGGGGTGTCACCACAATCAAGATATCCGCTACATGGGTGGATTGCGCAAGTACATGCCGATTACTTGGATTACTTCTTTGCTCGGTTCGCTGGCGCTAATTGGCTTCCCGTTTTTCTCTGGTTTTTATTCCAAAGACTCCATCATTGAGGCAGTTCATGCGTCGCATTTGGCGGGTTCAAGCTTTGCGTATTTTGCCGTGATGTTTGGCATATTTGTCACCGCGTTCTATTCCTTCCGCATGTATTTTTTGGTCTTCCATGGTGACGAACGTTATGATCAATTGCCGCATGACGATCACCATGCGGCACACGACGACCATGGGCATCACGCCGACAAACCACATGAGTCGCCGTGGGTGGTCACGCTGCCTTTGGTAATGCTGGCGATACCTTCGGTGATCATCGGCTTTTTCACTATTTCGCCGATGCTGTTTGATGAATGGTTTGGCACATCCATCTTCATCGATGCCGCCAAACATCCAGCGATGGAAGAGCTTGCTCAGGAGTTCCATGGATCGTTTGCGATGGCCTTGCACGGGATTGTCTCGTTGCCCTTCGTGCTGGCCATGAGCGGCGTAGCCTTGTCATGGTTTTTCTATCTCAAGCGCCCTGATATTCCCGCAGCGATCAAGCAACGCTTCATGCCGATCTATACCTTGCTCGACAACAAATACTACTTTGATAAATTCAACGATGTTGTTTTCGCTGGCGGTGCACGATTGATAGGCAAAGGGCTTTGGAAAGGCGGCGACCAAGTGTTGATTGATGGTGTGATGGTCAATGGTTCCGCCCGCGTCGTTGGCTGGTTCGCTGCGCTGGTGCGCTTGTTCCAGACGGGGCACATTTATCAATACGCCTTCTCAATGATTATTGGCGTGTTTTCTTTGCTGACGCTTGCAATGCTGTGGTCTAACCGTTTTTGAACCAACACTAATTTAATGAGCTCGTCACCTACTTCCCAACTTCTTAGCCTCGCGATTTGGCTGCCGATTCTCGGTGCCGTTGCAGTGCTCTGGCTAGGCTCGCAGCGCCGCGTCGTGATGCGTTGGGCGGCGCTCGCAGTGGCAATCGCCGGATTCGTCGTCACGCTGCCGTTATTCATTGGCTTCGACAACCACGAAGTCGCGATGCAGTTTGTCGAACATGCACCATGGATTTCACGCTTCAATATTTTCTATCACCTCGGCGTTGATGGAATTTCGATGCCGTTAATTTTGCTGAATAGTTTCATCACGGTACTTGTCATTCTCGCCGGATGGGATGTGATTGAACAAAAGCAAGCGCAATACATGGGCGCATTTTTGATTATGTCCGGCCTGATGAATGGAATTTTCAGCGCGCTTGATGGTGTGTTGTTTTATGTATTTTTTGAAGCATCGCTGATTCCGATGTATCTCATCATCGGTGTGTGGGGCGGGCCAAATCGCGTTTATGCGGCGCTCAAGTTTTTCCTTTACACCTTGCTGGGTTCCCTGCTGATGTTGGTTGCGCTGATTTGGTTATTTCTTGAATCGGGCGGCAGCTTCAATATTCTCGACTGGCACCAATTGCCTTTGGGCATGCCAGCGCAAGGCTTAATTTTCATCGCCTTCTTGCTTTCGTTTGCGGTCAAAGTGCCGATGTGGCCGGTGCATACGTGGTTGCCTGATGCGCACGTTGAAGCGCCCACAGGTGGTTCGGTAGTTTTGGCTGCCATCGCACTCAAGCTCGGCGCGTACGGATTCCTGCGGTTTTCCTTGCCCATCGTGCCCGATGCCAGTCACGCGATGGCACCATTCATGATTACCTTGTCGCTAATCGCAGTCATTTATATTGGCTTTGTGGCGCTCGCGCAAAGCGACATGAAAAAGCTGGTGGCGTATTCGTCGATATCTCATATGGGTTTCGTTACTCTTGGATTTTTCATGTTCAACACGCTGGGTATTGAGGGCGCGTTGATGCAAATGATCTCGCACGGCTTTGTTTCCGGCGCAATGTTTTTGTGTATCGGTGTGATGTATGACCGCGTGCATTCACGACAAATCGCAGACTATGGCGGCGTAGTGAACAGCATGCCCAAGTTCGCCGCGTTCTTCTTGCTGTTCTCGATGGCCAATGCCGGTCTGCCCGCCACCTCGGGATTCGTTGGTGAGTTCATGGTGATATTGGGCGCCGTCAAGTTTAATTTCTGGGTTGGCTTTGCTGCCGCAACGACGCTGATCATGGGTGCGGCCTATACCTTGTGGATGTACAAGCGTGTCGCCTTTGGCGAGATTGGCAACCATCACGTCGCCGAAATGCAAGACCTCAATTCGCGAGAGTTCCTGATTCTTGGCATCCTCGCTGCGGCTGTTTTAGCCATGGGTATTTATCCATTTCCATTTACCGAAGTGATGCACACCTCAGTGGAAAATCTTCTCAACCACGTTGCGCAAACCAAGCTGTAGTCGACGAATCGCCTTGCATCCAAAATGTCCCGAACAAGAGAAACCTAATGCTCAATAACTTCGTGATGCCCGATCTCTACCCGGCGGCCCCGGAGTTATTCCTCGTCACGATGGCGATGGTGTTGATCTTTGTCGACCTCGCCGTTGGCGAGGCACGACGCTGGGTGGTGGGCGCGCTCACCGTTGCCTCGCTGGTCGGCGCGGCGGTAATAACTGTATTGACTGCGGACGGTCAAACCACATTGACCTTCAGCAATTTGTTCGCCGACGACGCACTCGCCGATTTCTTAAAATTGTTGACCTACCTGTCGGTCATCATGGTGATTATTTATGGCCGCGGCTACTTGGCCGAGCGCGGTTTGGACAAAGGCGAGTACTACCTGCTCGTGCTGTTCGCCACGCTGGGCATGATGGTCATGATCTCCGCCGCAAGCTTCGTGACGCTCTATCTGGGTCTGGAACTGCTCTCGCTTTCCTTGTACGCATTGGTGGCCATTGATCGTGATTCAGTACGAGCGACCGAAGCAGCGATGAAATATTTTGTGCTAGGCTCAATGGCATCCGGCTTACTTTTGTATGGTATGTCGATGCTCTATGGCGCGACCGGAACGCTGGAAATCAGTGGTGTTGCGCAGGCAGTAAATCAAATGCAAGCGCCAAAAGCCATCATGGTGTTCGGCTTGGTGTTTACCGTGGCTGGTATCGCCTTCAAGCTTGGCCTGGCACCGTTCCACATGTGGATTCCCGATGTCTATCACGGCGCACCAACGCCGATTACCTTATTGATTGGCTCAGCGCCAAAATTTGCTGCATTTGCGATGACCATGCGGCTGCTGGTTTATGGCTTGCTCGGCTTGGCAATCGAATGGCAAAAAATGCTGCTGATCATGGCCATCGTCTCGATTGGATTGGGCAATCTCGCCGCCGTCGCACAAACTAATATCAAGCGGATGTTGGCTTACTCAGCCATTTCGCATATGGGATTTATGGTGCTCGGGCTTACCTCCGGTGTCCTTGGCTTGCCTGCCAATCCTTATGTCGCGGTCAGCGCTTATAGCTCTGCCTTGTACTACATGTTTGCGTACGTGCTGATGAGCATGGGTGCTTTTGGCATGATCTTGCTGCTCTCACGCAAGGATCACGAAGCCGAGAATTTGGATGACTTCAAAGGACTCAATCAGCGCAGTCCGTGGTTCGCTGCGGTGATGTTGATCCTGATGTTCTCGATGGCGGGCATTCCATTTTTCATCGGCTTCTTTGCCAAGTTCTCGGTCTTGCTTCCACTCATCTTTGCCGGTCATACGGCAATTGCGGTGACCGCGGTGATGTTCTCCTTAGTCGGCGCGTTTTACTATTTGCGTGTGGTCAAATTAATGTACTTTGATGCACCTGATGACAACTCGCCGCTGCGTCACAATATTGATATGCGGGTATTGCTGTCCATCAATGGCGTGGCCGTTGCATTGCTCGGAATATTTCCGGATCCTGTCATGCTGCTTTGTCACGATGTCATGTCGAGCTTGATTGGGTGAGTTAGGCGTCATGCTTGCCAGTTGGTGCTGGTGACACGCCGTCGCATACCTTCCCCAAAAGCTAACCATCACGAACGCCCACACCATGAACGATGGCGACCTGATTGAGCGCACGCTGAACACGGAACTAGTTTTTGACGGCG
This sequence comes from Rhodocyclaceae bacterium, assembly GCA_025361105.1. Lineage (GTDB taxonomy): Bacteria > Pseudomonadota > Gammaproteobacteria > Burkholderiales > Rhodocyclaceae > JADKHX01. The sequence goes on from JANYAW010000036.1 coordinate 9,296, forward strand.
TATTGCTCAAAGTTAATCGCGACAGCGTTCAACTGCCAGACGGTGCAGAATCAATCCGTGAGTGGATTGCTCACCCTGGTGCGGTCGTGGTCATTGCGCTACTCGATAACGGCAAGCTCATTTTTGAGCGTCAGTTTCGCTACCCGCTGCATCAAATATTTATCGAGCTTCCTGCGGGCAAAATTGATATCAACGAACATCCGCTAGACACGGCGCGCCGCGAGCTGCGCGAAGAGACTGGCTACGTCGCCAAACAGTGGCGACAGCTTGCCACCATGCATCCTTGCATCGGTTATTCGAATGAGCAGATAAGCGTTTTTTGGGCGCAAGGTCTTAGTTATGTTGGTCACCAGCGTGACGATGGCGAACACCTTGAGATACTCGAAATGTCAATAGCCGATGCGCTACTCGCGGTTAGAGATGCAGAAATCACTGATGCGAAAACTATCACCGCGTTGATGTGGGCAGACAAAATCCTGAGTGGCGTTTGGTCGCTTCCGGAATAGAGTGCGCTTTGGGTGCGTTGCCAGCGCATCGAAATCTGCATCAATCAGCGGCGTGTTACCAGCACCAACTGGCAAGTAGCAATCCTAAAATTTTTGCTATCGCACTAAAGCAAGATTTTACATCGAAAATTCCTGTTGTAAATTCCTGTTGTAAATTCGAGACAAAAGCCGAGTACGGCTGTACCATACGTAAAGAAGTGTTACGAAGCACCTGCCGACTCTGCTATTTTTCGCAAGTGGGTACGCGGAGCACAGGCGTGGTGCGCGAGACTGTTTTACAGTGCATACGTAAAGGTGTCCATGCAGACAGAAAGTGGCGGCAAAACGCAAGTTCAAAAACAACAGATGCATAACGTGAAAGAGGACAAAACCATGGGAGTCACTATGAAGAAAAATCAGACAACAGGACACGCTCGCTTCGTGCGAAACGCTACCGCAGCCGCTGTCATGGCAGCCTGCGCAAGCTCAGCCATGGCATGGGACTATGAGTCCGATGGCGGCTGGAAGATCAATGTGAGTACCGTCGTATCGGCATCGTCCAGTTGGCGTGTTGAATCACGCGACAAGAGTTTGATTTTCCGCGATGACGCTACTGCAGCAGGTCTCGCTCCGCCAGTTGCCGGTTCATACAACTCGACTGCCGCGAACATCGGTACCCCGGCTGCTCCTGGTGCTGCACTCTTGGGCTACACGGCTGGCGCGCGTACCGATTCCTCTAGCCTCAACTATGACAAGGGCGATCGTTACTCGACGATATTCAAATTCATTACTGATATTGAATTCAAAAAAGGCGACACTGGTGGCTTGATTCGCTTCAAGGGTTGGTACGATGAAGCGCTGAAAGATGAGACGGTACCTTACGGTCATCAAAACAATGGCTATGCCGGCGCGATTGGCTCCGGTTCCGCGACCACCGCAAAAACACCAGGTGGGGCACGACTTTCCGACGTACAGTTTGATCCACTCAATCGATTTGATGGTCTGTATTTGCTAGATGCCTACGTCTACACCGGCTTCGATCTCGGGAGCATGCCGACGCAAGTTCGAATTGGACGTCAAGCTGTTAACTGGGGCGAGAGTCTCTACGTTCAAGGTGTAAATCAACTCGCGCCACTGGATGTTCCGTCCCTGCGTCGCGCTGGCACAGAAATCAAGGAAGCACTGTTGCCGGTGTGGTCGATCACGGGCAACGTCGGCTTGGGTGGAGGTATGTCACTTGATGCTTACTATCAGCTGAAATGGGAGCGTACGGCAATTGACTACTGCGGCACCTACTGGGCACCTTCAGAAGGTCGGATCGGCACCGGAGCAACGGCTTGCGATATGGTGACGGCGGTGACAGGCTCAAATGCTGCCTATTACAACGGTTTTAGCGCCTTTAACAACCCGCTTGTTGGGCCTTTCTCAATTACTACCTATGCCCACGGCAAAGACTTCAACAATCTGCCAAAAGACAGTGGGCAATGGGGTGTGGCATTCCATTTCCCCGTTGAAGCGCTTGATACGGAGTTTGGTGTCTATGGCATGAATATTCACCCGCGTACGCCGGTGGTCAGTGGTGTCAATGCGACTACCGCAGGTATCGCGAAAGGTACGGCCGCTGCGAACGCCTTGCTCGGAGCAATTGGCGCGGCGGGGGCCATTGGATTTGCGCTTGGTAATGCGGGGTCGACGTTTACCGGCGGATGGGAGTACCCAGGAAATATCAAAATCTTTGGTCTCAGTGCTGCCTTCAATGTCTCTGGCGTATCTGTCGGTGTTGAGGCTAGCTATCAAAAAGATGTCCCTGTGCAGATCAATGGTAACGACCTCCTGAACGGCATTTTTGGTTACGCGCTGGGACAGGCCTTGATTCGAAGTGGTGGTCCGTTGGTAGCAACAGGTACCGCGACATACAATGGTAGTGGGCCATTGACGGCTCGTCTTCAGGCGGCTGGCGATGGCGGAAAAATTCAAGGCTATGACCTGTTCAACAAGAAACAGTTGCAAGTCAATGCGGTCGGTTCGCTACCCGCAATGCTGGGTGCAACCAACGGTTTGATGATTGCCGAGGCAGCATTCCAGTGGAACAACGTTCCGACGGCGACACCGACAAGCATCCATTACGGACGTGGTTTTGTGTTTGGTGCTGCTACTTCACCGACTTGGGGTGGTGCGCTGGCGAGCTTGGTTGCATGTGCAGGTCCGGCCAATCTAGGTGGCAGCAACTGGTACACCAGTGGTTGCGCAACTGACGGCTTCGTCACTGACTTTGCTTGGGGTTACCGATTGAAGGCTTCGCTTGACTATCCTGGGTTCATGGACACTGGCTGGGTTGCAACACCGAGTATTTTCTTTGCTCACGATGTCAGCGGATTCTCGATGGATAATCAGTTCAATGAAGGCAAGAAAACGGTAAGTCTTGGGTTGAAGTTCAATCTAAACAAGACGCACAATTTTGACTTCACTTGGACGACCTATGCCAACACTGCCAAGTTCGATCCTTACCGTGATCGCGACAATGCATCCGTCAGCTACAGCTACACGTTCTAATTACAAAAAAATCAAGGAGAAGACAACAATGAAACTCAATAAATCTGTGATCGCGTCTGTCTGTGCAACAGCGTTTATGGCGATGACGGCCGGATCCGCCTTAGCCAAGATGACTGCGGCTGAAGCGGATCATTTAGGTAAAGACCTCACCCCTGTGGGTGGCGAAATGGCAGGTAACAAGGAGGGCACCATTCCTGCGTATGACGGCGGCCTGAAGGCGCCACCTGCCGGTTGGGATGCCAGCAAAGGTTATGCTGATCCGTTCGCTTCCGAGAAACCCAAATTCATCATCAACGCGGCAAATGCGGAGCAGTACAAGGCCAATTTGACACCAGGTGCTTTGGCCATGTTGAAAAAGTATCCGACCTTCAACATGCCGGTCTATCCAACACATCGGACGGCAGCAATTCCGAAAGAAGTTACCGACGAAACCAAAAAAGCTGCGATGAATACGGAAGTTAATAAAGGTATCGGCGTAACCAATCTAGGTGCTGCGTATTACCCGTTCCCAATTCCCCACAATGGTATTGAAGCGATCTTCAATGCCACCAACCGTTTTATTGGTGGCGGTCTTGAGCGACCAGGTAATTCGTTTCCGGTGCGCGCCAGTGGCGATTATTTCAAAATTACCGCGACCGAGCGCCGTGTGTACTCTCCCAACATGGACAAGCAAGAAGAGAATCGTCGCTTCTCCTTCCTTGCTTGGTTCCAGGCACCTGCTACTTTGGTCGGCACCGTGTTTTTGGTGCACGAGCCAATTGACCTTTCCAAGGCCGAGCGCTCGGCGTGGATTTACAACGCTGGTCAGCGTCGCGTTCGTCGCGCACCTGACTTAGCGTACGACGCAGTGAATGACGGTACCGAAGGATTGCGTTTCACTGATCAGTACGATGGCTATAACGGCGCGCCAGATCGCTTCGACTGGAAACTCGTTGGCAAGAAAGAAATGTATGTCCCTTATAACGCCTACAAGATTGGCGCAAAGACAGTCAAATATGACCAGATGCTGACCAAAAACCATCTGAACCCAGAATTGACACGTTATGAGTTACATCGCGTGTGGGTCGTTGAGGCAACCCTTAAAGCCGGCCAAAAACATAGTTACGGCAAGCGCACTTTCCTGCTTGATGAAGATAGCTGGGTAGTGCTCTGGGAAGATGCCTATGACTCACGTGGCGATTTGTGGCGCGTAGGTGTCCATGGCTTCCAGCAGTTCTATGATGCCGGGGTGCCTTGGGTTCGCTACACGTGCTTTCATGACTTGACCAACGGAGCGTATTTGCTCGGTGGTGTCGACAATGACATCAAGGGCAATCCGAAATTCAACCTGAAAGGCAAGAGCGACGACTTTACCCCCGACGCTTTGCGTCGCGCAGGCACGAAGTAAGCAGACGGAAAGTTCGGCGACAAGTTTTCTGGTCGATCCGAGCGAAGTACATCGTGACGCGGGCGGCGAAATCCACCCGCGTTTTTTTTCGTCAAGGTTGGGAATATCTTCAGCGGATTTGATTAGGATTTTGTCCCATGTCGCGTGCGCTTCAAAGGTAGGTACTCGTGGCCAGAGCCAGGTAATTTGTGGCGATGAACAACAGATAATCTAAAGACGGGATTCGTGATGGCAAGTGAAAAGGAACGACACTCCACTAAACGTCATTATGATGTACTGACCGGTCACAAGCCGATCTTACCGGTACTCGCTAGCCAAATCCTGTGGCTTGGTGATGGTGCAATAACAGCGATAGTCAGCGTACGCTCACTATCATTGCATTTAGGTTGAAAGACGCAGTCGCATGCGGTAGTGTGGCACGTGTGATTGGAGTTTCACACTATCCAGATCAGTCCAGGTCAATGATGTTTTCGAAAAGGGAGATCGTCCAGTGAAACAAATAAACCTAAGAAAATTTTTTGCAGTTGAATGGCTGCTCGCCATCGGCATATTGGGAACAATAAACGTCGGCAACGCCAATACCGATGTGAGTGGTGCCACGGTGGCACCGATTCGACCCAATCGAGTCCTCTTGCTTGATGTGGCACTTGCAGGAAAACGTGTTGTTGCCGTTGGCGAACGAGGTGTTGTCCTCGGTTCGGACGACAATGGGCAGACGTGGACAGCGACACGTGCACCAGTGACACGCACATTAACCGCAGTGACATTCTTTGATGACAAGGTCGGCATTGCCGTTGGGCATGGCGGTTCGGTCCTGAGAACTGAAGACGCGGGCAAAACTTGGGTGCAAATCAAAGTGAAGGAAATTGGTACAGATTCGGTACTCGGTCTGACACGCTTGGGCGGCAAAGAAGTTATTGCCTACGGCGCTTTCGGTATGTATCTTCATTCAGATGATGCCGGCAAGACTTGGACACGTCCGCATATTTTGTCGAAGTCAGCGAGCTTTGACCGTCACATTTATAAAGTCGTGAAAGCTGGAAGCGCGCTGGTTTTAGTGGCCGAGAATGGAAGCTTGGGTCGCTCTACCGATAACGGTATGACCTATCAACCCGTGGCATCGGAATACCCTGGTTCATATTTCGGTGCAGTTACCGCCAAGGATGGAGCGGTCATAATTTTTGGTATGCGCGGCACGGTATATCGCTCAACCGACAGCGGCGTCAAATGGAAAAAGATCCCACTGGAAACCAAAATAGGATTTAACAACGGCATCATGCTGGCGGATGGGACTTTGATACTTGTAGGAAATAGCGGTTTGGTTGCCGTGAGTTACGACAATGGCATCAGTTTTTCGCTGACCAAAACCAAGGCAGGGCGTGGCCTTGCGCAGGTAGTCGCGATTAGTAAGGACGAACTGCTTTCTGTCGGCGAGGCTGGCGTTGGCATGGTGGAACCAGAGGCTTGGCGCAAATAATCAAAACCATAAATCCAATAAGATTAGGTAGGAGCAGACAATGACGAATGAAACGAACGTAGCCATCGACGACGCGAATCTGGCAGGTCTCCAGAGGAGTAATTTTGATGCAAATTGGGTGGGTACCTTGTGCTACCCAATCTTTCGCTACCGGAAGCAATTGCTGATTCTGTTTACGGCGATAACTGTTTTGCTTGGCTTCATGGCCACACGCCTGACGATACAGGCGGGCTTCACCAAGATGATTCCGCTCAAGCATGAGTACATGCAGACCTTCATTCAATACATGGAGACTTTTGGCGGCGCCAACAAGATATTGGTTGCCTTGAAAAAGCCGGAAGGAGAAATTTACGACAAGGAGTTCATGGACACCTTGCGCAAAGTTCACGAGGAAGTTTTTTATCTGAAGGGCGTTGAGCGAAGCTCGGTAACCTCGTTATTCAGCGCGAATGTTCGCTACAACGAAGTCGTGGAAGATGGGTTCAGGGGCGATGTCTTAGTTACTTCGGATTTTGCAGGTACTCCTGAACAACTCGCGTTCGTCAAAGAGAAAGTTCTGAAGTCTGATTGGGTTGGGCGAATTGTCGCTCGCGATCACGGTGCTGCGATGGTCGTGGCAACCTTGCAGGATCTTGATCAAGACACTGGCAAGCGCTTGGATGTCCAAATCGTCGCTAAACGGCTTGAGGAAATTCGGCAAAAGTATGAGAACGACAAAGTCACTTTGCATATCATTGGATTCGCCAAATCTGCTGGTGATATCGCGGCGGGTGCCGGTGGAGTGTTGAAGTTTTTTGCATTGGCATTTGTTATCACTACGCTACTTCTGCGTTGGTATTCGGGTTCGTGGAAAATCACTGGTCTGGGCATAATTTGCGCCGTTGCGCCAGTCATTTGGTTGCTGGGCCTACTACCAATTTTCGGCCTGGGTATTGATCCGATGTCAATTCTGGTTCCTTTCCTGATTTTCTCGATTGGTGTCTCGCACGCCGTCCAGATGACTAGCGCGTGGAAGCTCGAAACGCTTGCTGGCAAGAACGGCTTGGATGCGTCGACGGCATGTTTTCAAAAGCTGTTCATTCCGGGCACGATGGCATTGGTCGCCAATGCCTTGGGTTTTATGGTGATCGGTTTTGTCGAAATCGAGATGGTGCACGAGTTAGCCGTGACGGCCACCATAGGCGTGACGGTGATGATCATCACCAACAAGATGCTGCTGCCAATCTTGCTGTCGTACACCAAGTTTGACGATATGGATGCCCTGCGTCGCGGGGGTCATGAAACTGCAGGCAACCGACTCTGGGAAGCGCTTGGTAGCTTGGCAACCAAACGTGTCGGCGGCATCGCCATTGCGATTAGCTTGGTGCTGCTTGCCGTCGCAGGTATGAAAGCAAGGGATTTGAAGATAGGTGACCAAGGTCGCGGTGTTCCTGAGCTTCGCCCCGATGCGCGTTATAACCAAGATGTGGAAGTCATCACCAAAAACTTCGCACTGGGTGTCGATATTCTGCAAGTCATTGCCGAGCATCAAAGCAAGGATTCGCCGTGCGTGAAACGCGAGATGATCGAAAAAGTCGAAGCCTTCGACATGGCTATGCGCCAAGTTGATGGTGTCGCCACAGTTCGATCGCTGCCGGGTTTTGTGTCTAACATCACACAAGCTTATGCAGAGACCAACATCAAGTGGCGCATGTTGCCGGAGGAAACCGCGCAGATTGCCCAAGGTGTTGGCATGGCGACGCGCGCAGGTAGCGAGTTCATGAACTCCACATGCAATGTGCTGCCGGTGGGGATTTTCTTGACAGATCACGATGCCAGCACGATCAGCAATTTGGTTGAGCAAGTCAAATTGTTCAAGGCTGAAAATGATACGGATGAGTTCAAGTTTCGCTTGGCGCTCGGCAATGTTGGCGTGATGGCGGCAACCAATGAGGCCGTTCATGCCGCTGACAAATGGGTAAATTTGGCATTGTTTCTTTCAGTGTCCGTGTTGTGCATGCTCGAGTTCAAGTCCTTGATGGTAACTTTGTGCATCATCCTGCCACTTGGATTGGTGACGGTTTTTTGTAATGCGCTGATGGCGACGATGGGTATCGGTATGAAGGTAAACACTCTGCCGGTGGTTGCACTTGGTGTCGGTGTCGGTGTTGACTACGGCATTTACCTGTTTGAGCGCATGAAGCATGAGATTGCCGACGAAGGTTTGTCGCTACGAGACGCATTTGTTTCGGCGCTCAAACAGCGCGGCACCGCATCGGTATTCACCGCAGTGACAATGACTATCTCGGTCTTGACGTGGATGGGTTCGGCCCTCAAGTTCCAAGCCGATATGGGCTTGCTGTTGGCGTTCATGTTCCTGGTAAATATGTTTGGGGCAATCTTGCTATTACCGGCACTGGCGGCATTTCTTGTTGGCGAGCGGATGCGTCGTAAAGGACCAGCATGGTTTCCAGCGGTGACGGACGGATTGCCAGAGGCTAGCTCGACAAAGTGAGCCACAGTCGTTTGAACGGAACAGCCAGCAGGCTGTTCCGTTTTTTTATGTCGGAATCACGCCGATCGCGGTGACTAACGGCGTGGTGCCGGCTCCAACTGGCCAAATACTTAGCTTGCTAAATGGCTTGCTTGCGAAAGTCCTTAAGCCGAAAACCCGTTAGCCAAAGCACACCAAAATAACCGATCATTGCAATCACGATTATTACGGTAAGCTTGATTATGCGTTCCTGAAAACTTGTCGCCAGCCAGCGCGCATCCGAACCCATTCCCACCCACATCACCAAGAAAAGACAGAGCAGCGCAATGAGAAGCTTGATGAGAAACATCGACCACCCCGGCATGGGTATATATGTGCCGGATTTGCGCAGACCATGCCAGAGTAATCCCGCATTAATGCACGACGCCAACCCAATCGACAGCGCCAGACCCGCATGTTTGAGCCAGCCAACGAATGCAAGATTCATCAACTGTGTGAGCGCTAATGTGATTAGCGCGATTCGTACCGGCGTGCGAATGTCCTGCCGTGCATAAAAACCTGGAGCGAGTACTTTGACCAAAATCAATCCAGTGAGGCCAATTGCATAAGCCGCCAGCGCATCTCGGGTTTGCAACACATCGTTGGCATTGAACAAGCCATGCTGAAATAATGTCGAAACAAGCGGAACACCAAGCACGGCTAGCGCAAGCGATGCGGGCAGGGTGAGTAGCAGCGTGAGTCGCAGACCCCAATCGAGCAGGGCCGAAAACTCGGCGGGATCGGCAGATGCGTGGGAGCGCGACAAACTAGGCAACAAAATGGTACCTAGCGCCGCACCAAGCAGCCCGGCGGGGAACTCCATCAAGCGATCAGCGAAGTAGAGCCAAGACACACTTCCAGGTGCTAGAAATGAGGCAAATATTGTGTTGATAAGCAAACTTATTTGTGCGGCCGACACACCAAGCACGGCGGGTGCCATTAGTTTGAGTACCCGTTGGACACCTTGATCACGCCAGACAGGTCGAAAACGCGGCAACATGCCGATTTTCTTCAACGCAGGAATTTGAATCGCCAACTGGAGCAAGCCACCGAGCACCACGGCCCAAGCCAGCACAAATACGGGTGGATCGAACCACGGCGTGGCGAACAAGGCCATGCCAATAAATGAGAGATTCAGCATCACCGGCGTAAAGGCGGGTAGCGCAAATCGGCTCCAAGTATTGAGAACTCCAGCGGACAACGCCACCAAGGACATGAATACGATGTAGGGAAAAGTGATTCGCGTGAGTTCAACGGTCAGCGAAAACTTCTCTGGATCTGAAGAAAAACCCGGCGCGGAAATTGCGATCAACAAGGGTGCCCCCAAAATACCTACTGATGCAATCACAATCAAACTAACGAAAAGTACGCCAGAAACATGGTCGACCAAGGTCTTGGTCGCTTCGTCGCCGCGCTGATTGCGATATTCGGCAAGAATGGGTACAAATGCTTGCGAAAATGCGCCTTCGGCAAACAATCGGCGCAACAAGTTGGGCAAGCGAAATGCCACAAAGAAAGCATCGGTCGCCATGCCAGCACCAAAGCCGTGGGCGATGACAAAGTCACGGACAAATCCAAGCACGCGAGATAACAAGGTCATCCCGCTGACCGTGGCGAGGGTTCTGAGTAAATTCATGGGGTCATAGTAGCGGTAATTGTGTCGTTGAACACCTTGCAAACCCTAGCAGAATTACCTATAATCTCGCCTTTCGTCGATTTCGCTGGTAGATTCTCACATGGCCAATACCATTCAAGCACGCAAACGCGCACGTCAAGCTGACAAACAACGCACGCACAACGTTAGCCTCCGCTCCGCATTGCGCACCGCAATCAAAAAAGTTCGCAAGGCAATTGGTCTTGGTGACAAAGTCGCTGCGCAAGCTGTATTCAAAGATTCCCAAAGCATCATTGATTCGATTGCGGACAAAAAAATCATTCATAAGAATGCCGCCGCTCGTCACAAGAGCCGTTTGGCAGCAGCGATCAAAGCTATCTAATTCGCCGCATTGTTGTTGAACAAAAAGCCGCCTACTGGGCGGCTTTTTGTTGCTGTTCATCGCTTGACTACGCTCATCTAGCGTCAGTTTCGCAGCTCGACCACGGCGCGACCACAAGCTGATTGTCTTTGGCGAAATTGACCAAGAAAGTGTAGGCCATCGGTTCGATGTCGCGAATTCTGGCATCAACAAACACGCATTTTGCTTTGTCATGCGTTCCCGGTTGCGCATAGGGCGAATACGCCATCCGTCGTTCGGAGCCGAATACTGACATCACACCGCACAAGCGCTCAGCCCAATCACTAGGGCGGAATTGCTTGCCGGACGTGGTCAGTCCGACGATGATGAAGTTCTCAGCTTCGAGTGAATACATCGCCTGAATCCCGCAGCCTATCATGGCACAATTCGGTTTTTGTGCAGCCCGCGCGCCAAGGAAATGATCTCATTGTCGCAATTCTACCAACTAGGAAAAATCGGTGCGCCGTGCATATTTGCGTACATGTACTTCGCATAAGGCGCAAAGAGAGAAAAACCCCCTTTTGACTTTATCCCTCGTAATTAGAGAAATACGTTGTTTTTGTAGAAATCACTGCATATACTTGAGCAAACTCATTGAACAGGAAGGGTTTTTCATGTTCTCCGATTCGTTTGTCAAATATTCGTTCCGCATACGTACGCGCACTGGCTCAGTGGTGGAGAATTTAGTGATTCATGGCCGCGACGAAGTTGAAGCGCAAAAGAAATTGCGCCAGATGTATCTCGGGTGCCAGATTGTCGATTGTGTCTGCCATCGTGGCGGAGTAAGAGTGCCCGTGCCGAGTTTTGAAGAAGTTGCCAGCTTGATTGTTCGCTAGTCTGGATGAACCGCTTTGTCACAAAATCCCGAGCCGCTCAGCTCGTCAAACAACGCTGCGTAATCCTGCGCGCCGCGACTCGATTCTGCATAGCTGAACACGTCGCGGTGGTGTGACGGCGCTTCAGCTACGGCGACATTTTCCGAAATCACTGTGTTGCATACATCCTCACCAAACGCGTCGACCATGCGCGCTTGAATCTCGAAAGACATTTTGCGCCGTCGATCAAATCGAGTCAGCACATAGCGCCGTGCCAGCCGATGTTTGAGCACTGGCTCCAAGGCTGTTAGTGTCTTATCAATCTGTTGCGCGCCACGCAACGACAGAAAATCTGAAGCGACCGGAACGAGTAGGCCATCGGCCGCAAATAAAGCGTTCAAGGACAGTACGCCAAGAAACGGGCAGCAATCAATTACCGTCATCTGGTGCACGTGGGTGAGCTCCAAGGCGTGCAAGCCAAGGTTGAGTTTGTTCAAAATTGCCGGCCCTTTGCCATACAGCGAATCGACTTTTATCAACTCGGCATGCGCCGCAATGATGTTCCCAATTCCCGGCCATTCACTTACGATTTCTGACAAAGGTCGATTGTCTCGGTAGTGCGAAAAAATGCTGTCGCGTGATTCGCCGCTAGATTCTTCACGATGTATTGAGGAAAGGTGTGCTTGCGGATCGAGATCGATCATCAACACACTTTGAGCTTGACGCGCCGCTGCAGCGCCGATATTGATTGTCGTGGTGGTTTTTCCCACGCCGCCCTTTTGATTGAATACGGCCAATCTCATCGCGGCCCTGTTTGCAAGATTTGGCCTATACATCGCCTGGAAATTGACTTAAGATTACTTCCTCTGAAAGCGCGGCGGCCTTGAGGCATTGGGGTCGCCGTCTGCTTTTCGGTCACACGTTTTCGCGGAGCAGTGCAATGTCGTTTTTGATGAATACCTACGGTCGCTTGCCGATAGCGTTCAGCCACGGGGTTGGCTGTCGCTTGGTCGACACCGCTGGAAAAACTTATCTCGATGGTCTGGGCGGGATTGCCGTCAACACGCTTGGCCATGCGCATCCAAAGTTGGTCAAGGCGATTGCCGCGCAGAGTGCGCGGCTGATGCACGTCTCGAATCTTTTTCAGATTCCCGAAGCCGAGCGCTTGGCCGAGCGCTTGGCCGCGTTGGCCAAAATGGACGAAGTATTTTTGTGCAATTCCGGCTGTGAAGCCAATGAGGCGGCGATCAAACTGGCGCGTTTGTTTGGGCATCAACGCAGCATTGAAAACCCCGCCATCATTGTCATGGAAAAAGCTTTTCACGGACGCACGTTGGCGACCTTGTCGGCCACCGGCAATCGTAAAGTTCAGGCCGGATTTGAACCATTGGTGAGCGGTTTTGTGCGCGTCCCTTTCGGAAATATCGCGGCGATTGAGCAAGTCGCTTTGCATAATCCCAATGTGGTCGCCGCGCTGCTTGAGCCTATTCAGGGCGAAGGTGGAATTCGCGCCGCGAGCATTGAGTTTTTGCAGAAAGTGCGCGCGGTTTGCGATCAAAATAATTGGCTGCTGATGCTTGATGAAGTTCAGTCTGGCATTGGTCGCACTGGTCGATGGTTCGCGCATCAACATGCCGCAATTCGGCCAGATGTCATGACGCTGGCTAAAGGTTTGGCCTCGGGCGTTCCGATTGGTGCGTGCTTGGCGGCTGGCCGCGCCGCTGGCGTGTTCAAGCCGGGTAATCATGGTTCGACTTTTGGCGGTAATCCGCTGGCTTGCGTGGCCGCACTTACTACCTTGGAAGTCATGGAGGAGGATGGTTTGCTTGCGCGTGCCAGCGTTGTCGGCGAGCGAATCCGTGCTGGACTAAAAGACGGTTTCAAGCAGGCGCGCGGCGTAGTTGAAGTTCGCGGCCAAGGCCTGATGATAGGCGTTGAGCTTGACCGACCTTGCGGCGAGCTAGTCAAACTCGCGCTGGTTGCCGGACTGGTGATTAACGTGACTGCCGATAACGTCATACGCTTGCTTCCCCCGCTGGTCATGACTGATGCTGAAGCTGACGAGTTGGTTGCGATTTTGGTTTCCGTGACGAGTCAATTTTTGGCGAGTGACGCATTCCCGAAAACAGCGAGCACATCGTGACACACGAACTCCGCCATTTTCTCCAGTTCAAGGATGTCACACGCGAGGAACTCGACTACTTGTTCGAGCGTACTCGGCGTATCAAGAAACGCTTCAAATCCTACCAACGCTACTGGCCATTGCAGGACAGAACCTTAGTGATGATTTTTGAAAAAGCCAGTACGCGGACGCGCCTTTCATTTGAAGCCGGCATGCATCAGCTCGGCGGCGCCGCCATCTACCTGAATACCAAAGATTCGCAATTAGGTCGTGGTGAGCCAGTCGAAGACGCAGCGCAAGTGATTTCGCGGATGAGCGACATCGTGATGATTCGTACCTACGAGCAAGAAATTCTGGAACGCTTTGCCGGGCACTCGCGCGTCCCGGTAATTAACGGACTGACCAACCAATATCACCCTTGTCAAATCCTTGCCGACATCTATACCTATATCGATCATCGCGGTTCAATTCAGGGCAAGACAGTAGCGTGGATAGGTGATTCAAATAACGTGTGCCATACGTGGTTGCAAGCGGCGCAGGTGCTGGATTTCAAAGTGCATGTGTCTACGCCAGCCGGTTATGAAGTCGATGCGGCAACAGCGGGCAATCTTGATCGCAAACATTTTGCGCATTTCGCCGATCCACACGAGGCAGCGCGCGGTGTTGATTTGGTGACCACCGACGTGTGGACCTCGATGGGATTTGAAGCCGAAAACGAAAAACGGCATCAGGCATTTTCGGATTGGAAAGTCGATGAGGCAATGATGCGTGGTGCGCGTGATGACGCGCTGTTCATGCATTGTTTGCCAGCGCATCGTGGTGAAGAAGTGTCGGCAGGCGTGATTGACGGGCCGCAAAGCGTGGTCTGGGATGAAGCTGAAAACCGCCTGCATACCCAAAAAGCCCTGATGGAGTTTTTGTTGATCGGCGTGATTGACGACTAGGTGGTGTTTTTCCAGTTGGTGCTGACGACACGCTGTTGCGTATTCTGTAATTTATGGAAAGCATGAAATGAGTGAAGTGAAAAAAGTAGTTCTCGCATATTCCGGTGGTTTGGATACCTCGGTGATTTTGAAATGGCTGCAGGACAACTACCAATGTGAAGTGGTGACGTTTACAGCCGATCTGGGGCAGGGTGAGGAACTCGAACCGGCGCGCACCAAGGCATTAAAAATGGGCATCAAACCGAAGAATATATTCATCGACGATCTGCGCGAAGAATTCGTTCGCGATTTTGTGTTTCCGATGTTTCGCTGCAATACGGTTTATGAAGGCGAATATCTGTTGGGTACATCGATTGCGCGTCCCTTGATTGCCAAGCGATTGGTGGACATCGCGCGAAAAACCGGTGCCGAAGCTATCTCGCATGGCGCGACCGGAAAAGGTAACGATCAGGTTCGCTTTGAACTCGGCGCCTATGCGCTGATGCCGAACATCAAAGTCATTGCGCCGTGGCGCGAGTGGGATTTGCTTTCGCGCGAAAAGCTTTTGGCCTACGCCGCAACACACGGAATTCCAATTGAAATGAAGCACAAAAAAGGTGGTTCGCCGTATTCCATGGACGCGAACTTGTTGCATATTTCCTACGAAGGCCGGCATCTGGAAAACCCGGCGGCGGAAGCCGAAGAGTCAATGTGGCGATGGACGGTTGCGCCGGAAAAAGCACCGGCCAGGCCGGAGTACCTGTATCTTGAATTCCGCCACGGCGACCTGGTAGCCATCAACAACGTCAAGATGAAGGCGCATGAGTTGTTGGCCAGTCTCAATCAAATCGGTGGCAAGCATGGTGTGGGGCGTCTTGATTTGGTCGAGAACCGCTACGTCGGCATGAAGTCGCGCGGCTGCTATGAAACACCCGGTGGCGCGATTTTGCTACGTGCGCATCGTGCCATCGAGTCGATTTGTTTGGATCGAGAAGTTGCCCATTTGAAAGACGATTTGATGCCGCGCTATGCCAGCATGATTTACAACGGCTATTGGTGGAGCCCCGAACGTAAGACCTTGCAAACCCTGATTGACTACACGCAGCAAAGCGTGAATGGCTGGGTGCGGGTCAAGCTATACAAAGGCAGCGTGAGCGTGGTGAGTCGCGATTCCAAAACCGATTCTCTGTTCGATTCCACCATCGCGACTTTTGAAGATGACGAAGGCGCATACAACCAGAAGGACGCACATGGGTTTATCCGCTTGAATGCATTACGCATGCGCATTGCGGCGAATCGTGCCTCAAGTTCTAACCGCAAAAAGAAATAGGAGTCTGGCAATGTCGCAGTTTGAAAATGTGTCGGTAGTCAAAAAAGCCAACGTGTATTTTGATGGGAAATGCGTCAGCCATAACGTCGTACTGGTCGATGGAACGCGCAAAAGTGTTGGCGTAATCATG
>JANYAW010000392.1 GCA_025361105.1 Rhodocyclaceae bacterium
GCTACGGTAATGCCGATTTGAAACCGGTGAGTCTATACATTCAGGATACGATTCTGCCACATTTCAGCAGTGTCAGCCAAGTATCCTGTATCAATCGGCAAGAGATTTCCATCGCGCACCTTGGCTACACCTGCGACCCAGACATCAGAGATATCGTTTCGCGTTGCCACATTAACGATATGCGAGGCGACATCAAAACGCGGCATTAATTGCCAGTCGTCTAATCGCACAGCGCAAAGATCGGCAAACTTGCCTACTGAAACCGAGCCAATCTGAGATTCCAGCCCCAAGGCACGGGCGCCACCGAGCGTTGCCGCGTACAAGGTTTGATGTGCATCAAGCGCCGTGGCATCACCACTAGTGCCTTTGGCGAGCAAGGATGCGAGACGCATTTCGGCAAACGAATCGAGCCGATTGTTGGATGCGGCACCATCGGTGCCGATGCCAAAATTAACGCCATGCTGTTTCATTTTTGCAACAGGCGCGATGCCGTTGCCGAGTTTGAGGTTGGAACTAGGGCAATGCGCCACATGCGCACCGAATTTTTGCAATAGCTCGATTTCAGTGGTCTCAAGATGTACCGCATGCACGGCAAGGAATTGCGGCCCGAGCAGACCGAGGCAGCGCATGCGCTCCAACGGTCGGACTCGGTACTGTTTAAGGCTTTGCGAAATTTCGCCTTGCGTCTCGTGTAGATGAATATGGATGCCTAAGTTGAGTTGGCTGGCCAGTACACCAATGCGCTCGAAGCTCTCATCGGACACTGTATAGGGCGCGTGCGGTGCCAGATTGAATGACAACAAGGCCTCGTTGTTCCACTGGTCGCGGCAGGCCAACCCCTTGCTCAAATAATCACCCACGTCGCTGGCGTAGTTGGTTGGAAAATCGATGATGACCAAGCCAATAGATGCGCGCATGCCAATTTGCATGGCCGCTTCGGCAATCGCCTGTGGATAAAAATACATATCGTTGAAACACGTTACACCACCACGCAACATCTCGGCGCAGGCCAACAGCGTGCCATCGCGAACGAAACTCGGGCTGACAAAACGTCCTTCGGCAGGCCAGATTCGGTCGTTCAGCCATTGCATCAGGGGTAAGTCATCGGCGTAGCCACGCAATAAATTCATCGCCGCGTGGGTATGGAGATTGACTAGACCAGGCATCACCGCGTGGCCAGGCAGAGCAATCGTCTCGTTTGGTTTGAATTTTTGACTAGCCGTTGCACGAGGCAAAACGTCGACAATCAGACCATTTTTGATGGCAATGGCGTGATCGGCGAGCGTTACGCCCGCCGGGTCAATCGGAATGATCCATTCGGGCTCAATGAGCAGATCAATTTGGCTGAAATTTGCCGTCTCGGGTAGTGCTGAAGCGCCGTTATCCATCGGGCGATTCAACCAGATTTAGCAGCCCTAAACAAGTGACCGCACAGGTCATGAAGCTGAGCCTTCCATGTTAAAATCGCAGGCTTTCGTAGCTAATCAAAGTCCCTTGTCACAAGGCCTCAAAAAGGCTGGTTCTGATGGGCATCGCCGACATGACCTCGTTTGCAAAAGAAACCCTGCCTATCAGCCTAGAAGCGGAGATGCGACACTCGTATCTTGACTACGCCATGAGCGTTATTGTCGGACGTGCATTGCCTGATGCACGTGACGGACTCAAACCCGTTCATCGTCGTGTTTTATTCGCGATGCATGAGCTGAACAACGACTGGAATCGCGCCTACAAAAAGTCCGCGCGTATCGTTGGCGATGTGATTGGTAAATATCATCCGCATGGCGACACGGCGGTGTATGACACCATCGTCCGGATGGCACAGGATTTCAGTTTGCGCTACATGCTGGTCGACGGACAAGGTAACTTCGGCTCAGTCGATGGCGATAACGCCGCCGCGATGCGTTACACCGAAATCCGCATGGCACGTATCGGTCAGGAATTGCTGATTGATCTGGATAAGGAAACCGTCGATTTCGGACCCAACTACGACGGCTCGGAGCACGAGCCGCTGATTCTTCCGGCACGTATTCCCAATTTGCTGATTAACGGTTCGTCGGGCATTGCTGTCGGCATGGCAACCAACATTCCGCCGCACAATATCAACGAAGTCATCAACGCATGTTTAGCGGTACTTGGAGATGCCTCGATTTCGATTGAAGAATTGATCAAAATAATCCCCGCACCAGACTTCCCGACCGCCGCTTTGATTTACGGTACGTCAGGTGTTCGCGACGGTTAAATGACTGGTCGTGGTCGCGTGGTAATGCGGGCACGGACACACGTCGAGGACATCAAAAACAGTGGCCGTCAGGCGATCATCGTCGACGAACTACCGTATCAAGTTAACAAAAAAACGCTACAAGAAAAAATCGCCGAGCTGGTCAACGAAAAAAAGATCGACGGCATCGCACATATTCAGGATGAGTCGGATAAATCGGGCATGCGCTTGGTGATCGAACTCAAGCGCGATCAAGTCCCGGAAGTGGTGCTTAACCACTTGTACAAGCACACGCAATTGCAAGATACCTTTGGCATGAACATGGTGGCGCTGGTCGATGGTCGACCAAAACTGCTTAATTTGAAAGAAATGCTGGAGTGCTTCCTCGCCCATCGGCGCGAAGTGGTGACGCGACGTACGGTATTTGAATTGCGTAAGGCTCGAGAGCGCGGGCACGTGCTTGAAGGCTTGGCAGTGGCGCTTTCTAACGTCGACGAAATCATTGCATTGATAAAGGCATCGCCCACACCGGCCGATGCCAAGCGCGGTTTGATGGCGCGGATGTGGAAATCTGGTTTGGTCGAAGAAATGCTCAAACGTACCAGCGCCGAGGCATCGCGCCCCGACGGCTTGGGTGCAGAATTCGGCTATTCGCTGCAAGGATATTTGTTGTCCGACGCGCAAGCGCAAGCGATTTTGGAATTACGTTTGCAGCGCTTGACTGGATTGGAACAAGACAAAATTCTGGCCGAGTACGGCGATGTCATGGCGGTGATTGTTGACTTGCTTGATATCCTCGCCAAGCCCGAGCGCATCACCATCATCATCGGCGATGAGTTGCGTGCCGCGATGGCGCAATTTGGCGATGCGCGGCGATCGGAAATCATACTTAACACTTCGGATATCAACATCGAAGATTTGATTCAGCGCGAAGACATGGTAGTGACCTTGTCACATGCTGGCTATTTGAAACGTCAACCGCTGGCGGACTATCGTGCGCAGCGCCGTGGTGGTCGTGGCAAGCAAGCGGCTTCGATCAAGGATGATGATTTTGTTGATCAACTTTTCATTGCCAATACGCATGATTTCATTCTTTGTTTTTCGACTCAGGGGCGCGTCTATTGGCTGAAAGTTTACGAAGCGCCAGAAGGCGCGCGCAATGCACGTGGCAAGCCGATAGTGAATTTGTTTCCGTTGGTCGAAGGCGAAAAAATAACAGCGATTTTGCCGGTCAAGGAATTTGATGAAGCGCATTTTATTTTCATGGCGACAGCACTTGGTACGGTGAAGAAAACCGCGCTGACGCATTTTGATAATCCGCGCAAAGCCGGAATTATTGCAGTGGAATTGGACGAAGGCGACCATCTAATCGGCGTTGCAATTACCGACGGACAATGCGATGTCATGCTGTTCTCCGATGCCGGTAAAGCGGTGAGATTTGCAGAAGATGACGTGCGCCCATTGGGTCGAAAAACACGTGGCGTGCGCGGCATGATGCTAGAAGACGGACAGCGTGTTATATCGATGCTGGTGGCTTCGGACGAACTCGATTCGGTGCTGACCGCGACCGAAAATGGCTACGGCAAGCGCACGGCGATTGCCGAATACACTCGTCATGGCCGTGGCACCAAGGGCATGATTGCGATTCAGCAATCCGAGCGCAACGGCCGTGTGGTTGGTGCTGTGCTGGTGCGACCGGAAGACGAAGTGATGTTGATTTCGACAGGTGGCGTATTGATTCGTACCTTGGTCGAACAAGTGCGCGAATTGGGAAGAGCTACCCAAGGCGTGCGCTTGATCAATCTTGATGACGGCACCTTGTTGGCCGGCATAGAAAAAGTAGTCGAAGCAGAGATTTCGTCGGATGGTATTGCACAAGTTGATGACGATGCCGACGGAGAAGTTGCGCCGGAGTAAAACCGCCAGTTGGTGCTGGCAACACGCCGTTAAATTCAAAGGAGACATTTGTGACTCGATTGTTCAATTTCAGCGCCGGCCCGGGTGTTTTGCCGGAACC
>JANYAW010000394.1 GCA_025361105.1 Rhodocyclaceae bacterium
CGATTGAGCCGGGCGGCATGCCCTCGGCGGCGGAATCGGTTTATGAAGAAGGGCTGAAAATGTCGCCCTTCAAGGTGGTCGAAAACTATGAGTTGAAAAAAGATTTGGTGACGTTTTTGCAAAACTCCACCCGCGAACCCAAGCTGCAATTCGAAGACATGAAAACCAAGCTGTTCGCTTGTCGCCGCATGGAGGAACGGGTGCTGGCGACGATTGAAGAATTTGGTTTGGATGCGGTAATCGTGTCGATGCGCAAAGGTTTGGAAGATTGCAAAGTTGAAGTCGCGCGGCGTATTTCGGAGTGGCCCGATGGTGTGGTGCGCACCATGTGTATCGCCGATTCGACGCTACGCGAAAACGTGATGATCAAAATCCGTTTGGAATTGCGTAAGCAAGGCGACACATTGATTTGCGATTTTCGTGGCTCCAGCCCGGAGTTTGCCAATCGCTGTAACAACACTTTGATGGCCTCGCTTAAAGGCATGTTGGCGCAACTATTTTTGGTCTTTGTGTGGCCGGATTTGCCGCGCAACCAAGCCGTGTTCGCCCCGATTCAAGTCATGGTCGATCCAAAATCCGCGCTGTGTTCGTCCTACACCACGCCGAATGCACAAAGCATGATGACGTTTTTCCCGGCCTTCACGGCGATGCAATTGGCGGTGGCGAAATTCATGTACGGCTGCCCGGAAAAATTCTCCAAGTTGGTCGCGCCATGGCACAACATGATTCGCACTTTCATTTACGGCGGCATCACCCAGCACAACGAAATGGTTGGCAACTTGTGCGCCGATTTGAATGGCATGGGCGGCGGTGCGCGGTCAGATCGCGATGGTGAGCATGCGATTGCACCGATATTCGCGCCGATGGCCGATTTGGGCGAGCAGGAATTGAACGAAGAAGAAGTACCCTTCATCCAAATCGTCAGCAAGAAATTGATGCTCGACAATCAAGCCTTCGGTAAATATCGCGGCGGCCAGGGTTACGAGATGATTGCGTCGAGCTTGGGCAGCGCGATGTGGGGCTTTATGACTTGTTGCATTGGCTCAAAAATGGGCAGCGTTCCAGGGCTTTTCGGTGGCTATGGCGCACCGACGTATCCGCTATGCAAAGTCAAAGATGTCGATGTGTTTGACGTGATGAAAACTGATCCACGCAAATTTGATTTTTCCATTGTCGACATCATGAACAAGCAGCCATTTGCCGGCGCGAGTTACACCACGCATCACACTGGATTGCAATTTGAAATCGCCAAACGCGGTGAGCTTTACATGATTACGCAAGGCGCCGGTGGCGGCTATGGCGACGTGCTCGAGCGCGATCCGGCGCTGGTGATTAGCGACTTGGAGCAATCATTGATTTCGCACGAAACGGCGCGCGACATTTATCGCATTGTGTATAACGCCGACACCTTTTTGTTGGACAAGGACGCCACCGAAAAGGCTCGTGCAGGCGAGCGCGCGGCGCGCAAAAAACGCGGTGTGCCGTTCAAGGAATTCGTTAAGAAATGGACGACCGCTGAACCACCTGCTGACTTGCCATTCTTTGGTTCGTGGGGTGATGACCGCTCGCAAATTATCGCCGGTCCCTACGGCGGCGTGCCGCGTGTGGTGATGAGCGCCGATGCAATTCAACCGATATTCATGCCCAACCCGCGTGATGTGCGAATTGCACAGCTGGAGCAAAGGATTAAGGAATTGGAACGTGCGAAAACCTGATGTGAATAACGACGGCGTGTCACCAGCACCAACTGGCGAGATTTCCCAAGGCCAAGGTGCCTAGGTGAACGTCGCCTTACTCCTCGCCCGCTCGGGCAAAGTCTTTGCCGAGCGTCCTGCCGTTTACTTGGGCGAGGAGTTGATTTGCACTTACGCCGAACTCGCACATCGCGCGGCTTGCGTCGGTGCGTATTTGCGCGAGCATGTGGGATTGCAACGCGGTGATCGCGTGGCGATTTTCATGTCCAACATTCCCGAGTATTTGGAAGTGCTCTACGGCGCGTGGTTTGGCGGTTTGTGTGTAGTGCCTATCAATGCCAAATTGCATCCCAAGGAAGCCGAATACATCATTCGCAACTCCGGCGCGTCGGTGATTTTTTCGTCAGGCGATTTGGTTGATGGCATCGTACCTTTGCTAACTGAATTGCCCAACACCTGTGTCGTTCTCACGCCCGGCACTGTGGCGTTTGCTGCGATTCATCGGCATGCACCGTTGGCAGAGGTAGCACCTGCTGCGCACGACGATTTGGCTTGGCTGTTTTATACCTCCGGTACGACCGGGCGACCCAAGGGTGTGATGCTGACCCATGGCAATTTGCAGGCAATGATTTCTTGCATGTTCACTGATGTCGATCAACCATCGGCAGAAGACAGCGTGGTCTATGCCGCGCCGATTTCGCATGGTGCGGGGATGTTGAATTTTCCGCATGTGATTGTCGGCGCAAGTCATATCGTCCCCATCTCAGGTGGATTTGATCCGGCCGAATTGATGAGTTTGTCGATGACACGCCGACACCTGTCGATGTTCGCCGCGCCGACCATGGTCAAGCGCTTGGTGGATTACATCGAAAACAGCCATGCCGACCCAAGCGGATTCAAGACGATTTTGTACGGCGGGGGACCGATGTATCTGGAAGACATACGCCAAGCCTTGCGCGTGATGGGTAATCGTTTTGTGCAAATTTATGGTCAAGGTGAAAGCCCGATGACCATCACTGCCCTGGGGCGCTATCACTTCACCAATGTGAGCCATGCAAATTACGAGCAGCGATTGGCTTCTGTCGGTGTTGCGCAAAATTTGGTCGAAGTGCGCGTGACCGACAACGACGGAATGCCCTTGACCAACGGCATGACGGGTGAAGTGGTGGTGCGCGGACCCACCGTGATGAAAGGCTACTGGAACAACGCTGAAGCCACCGCCAGTGCGATTCGCGACGGCTGGCTTTATACCGGTGACATGGGCAGCTATGACGCGGACGGTTTTCTAACGCTAAAAGATCGCTCCAAAGACATGATCATCAGCGGCGGCTCCAACATTTATCCGCGCGAAGTCGAGGAAGTTTTGTTGATGCATCCAGGCGTGCATGAAGTCTCAGTGGTCGGGCGCAAGCACGCGGAGTGGGGCGAAGAAGTCATCGCCTTCGTGGTGACACGCGATGGGCTTGCGCTCAACGCGGCTGAATTGGATACCTTGTGCTTGAAAAATATCGCTCGATTCAAGCGGCCCAAGGACTATCGCTTTGTGCAGGAATTGCCCAAGAGCAATTACGGGAAAGTGCTGAAGACGGAACTACGCGCGTGGCTAAAGAGCGAATTAACGCAATCGACGACTCACGTAATTGAAACGACACATCAATAAAAAAATGAGTGATTTCATCAACCAACGCCCTGCTGATGCGCCATTGCTGTGGATAGATTCCACCGCCTATACGGCGCGCTTGCTTGAAGGAGGCAGCGCGCCGTGGTTGGATGTGGCGAATTTTTTGGCGTGGCAGCGTAAGGCGCAAGGCCTGGTGCGCTCGGATGTCATCACGCTGCCGGTGGCCGCTGTGGTCTCGGCGTTGCTCGAAAAATCACCAAGCCTGCGTGATGCGATGGCAGCAAAGCCGCGCGCGCAATTCGCTCTGAAAACCTTGCTGGCAGACGAGACTTTGCGTGCACATTTGTCGGAATTGCTGGCGGGTTTGCGTGCTTGTTTTGTCGGTGCTCCACTGGTGTTGCAAATACCCTCGCCGCGCGCGTGGGTTGTGCAAAGTTACGTGCAGGCGCATGGCAATGCGGATGACATCACGGTTGACGAAGAACTGGTCGATGCTGCGGCGATGTATGTTGCCGATTTCTTGCGCACCTTCAGCGAAGCCGGTGTTGATGGATTGTTGCTGGTCGAAGCGAGCGCCGACATGCCGCAAGCCACTGCAGAACTCGAATGGTATCGACCGGTGTTCAATGTGGCGGCGCATTATCGTTGGCAGCTTGGCGTGAAATTTCCCGCCGACGCAAATACTGCCATGACGCTGGAAGCCACCGACGACATCGCGTTTTTTGTCGCGTCGGTGAGCGGCGCGAAAGGACAACTGACACCCGCATCGTATTGGGTCAGCGGCATTCGTCCAACGTGTAGCGAGACGCAGTTTCATTACGCCGACATCCCCGTCGAGGCCAACCCTGAAACCGTGCTGGATCGTTTGACAGCACTGCGGCAAACCGCCGAGCTGACGACGACAGGAGACTGAAATGAGTAACGTGAAAAAAATATCGACACGATTCGACGGCAAGGTAGTGATGGTCACCGGCGCGGCCAGCGGCATCGGTTTGGCCTGCGTCGAAAGGTTTTTATCCGAAGGCGCGGCGGTGATGTTGACTGACATCGACGGTGCCAATCTCTCAAGTGTTACCACCCGCCTGCGTAGCGATGGTTACGTGGTCAGCAGCGCGATACATGACGCAGGCAATGAAGGCGCTTGGCGCACGGCAATGCAGGCATTGATGACATGGCGTGGCAAGCTTGACGTGTTGGTGAACAACGCTGGTATTGCCGCGCCGGGCAGCGTCGAAGACGAGACACTGGAAGGCTGGCGTAAGACCATGGCAGTGAATTTGGACGGCGTATTTTTGGGCACACAACAGGCCATCGCATTGATGAAGCAATCCGGCGGATCGATTATCAATATTTCATCCATCGAGGGCATTATCGGCGAGCCATTGATTGCGGCGTACAACGCCAGCAAGGGGGGAGTGCGCATTTTCACCAAATCGGCCGCATTGCACTGCATGAATCAGGGCTACCCGATTCGCATTAACTCGGTTCACCCGGGCTTTGTTGAGACGGCGATGGTCGGCGGTTTCATGATCGCGTTAGGTGACCAAGCCGCCGCCGCATTCCAAGCGGATTTGATGCCTCGAATTCCAATGAAACGTCTGGCGCAAGCCAGCGAAATTGCCAGCACGGTGGCGTTTTTGGCATCCGAGGATGCGAGCTACATGACAGGTTCGGAATTGGTGGTGGATGGAGGCTATACGGCTCGATAGTTTTGTTGCTCAGCGTTGCTCAGTGTTGTATTGGCACGACTAACTACCCTCGAGGGTAGGGATAGGTAAGACGTAATTTTGTAAGTTGGAAAAATAATAATAGGGGAAAGTTTTGGAATCGATACGTCACAAGATTGCACGCATCGCAGTCAGAAATAGTTGGGTGTCGCTGGCGATAACGCTGGTCATCACAGCAGTGTTTGGCTATGGCCTGTTGCACGTCGAAGCGAAAACGATTTTTTCTGATTTGTTTCCCAAGACACACCCCTTCGTTCAGACCTTCAAAGATCATCCGAATTTTGGCAACCCCTTGACCGTTACGATGATGGTCAAGCGCACCGATGGCAAGGATATTTTCCAAGCCGAGACGATGGACAAGATTTGGAAAATGTCGCGCGATGTGGATTTGGTACCGGGGGTAGACCACGACCAAATTATCTCGGTGGCGACGGCTAAAGCGCGCTATACGGTGCTCACCTCTGACGGGATTTATTCCAATCCCATCATGGACGAAAAAGCGCCAACGACGGATGAGGAATTAACTGAAGTGCGTCGCCGGATTAACGAGTCGCCGGTGGTGCGCACTTTCCTTGTTTCGCAAGACAGCACAGCCGCCATCATCAATGCCACTTTCATCGAACGGCTAGTGGACTATGGCGTGGTTTTTGAGGGCGTGCAGGATATCATCAAGAAATACAGTGATGGACAGCATACCGTCTATGTTGCCGGCTGGCCAACATTGACTGGCTGGGTGTATCACTTCGGCTCGGACACGATCAAGATTTTTGCGGTGACTTTGAGCTTGATGTTCATTTTTTTGCTGATCGCCATGCGCAACATGGCGGGGGTGTTGACACCCGCTTTAGTCAGCACGTTTTCGGCGATTTGGGGCTTTGGTTTTGTCGGCTGGATACACAATCCAGTCGAGCCGCTATTGATGGTGGTGCCGTTGCTGCTGATCGCGCGTTCGTTCAGCCATTCGGTACAAGCAACCGAGCGCTATTACGAATTGTTGGCGGAATGTGGTGACAAGAAAAAAGCAGCCGAAATGTCGCTGGCGGTGATGCTTGCACCTGGAACTTTAGGTATTTTTACCGACGTGTGCGGCCTGTTATTGGTTGCCTTGGCACCGATTCCAGCGCTGGAGCGATTCTCGTTATTCACCGGATTTTGGGCGCTGATGCTGGTGCCAACCAGCGTCATCATGACACCGGTGTTGCTCAGTCTTTTGCCCGCGCCGAAGAATGTCGAAAAACTGGTAGGCCACTCAAAAGAATCTGGTCTTATCAATAAATTGTTGAATGTTACCTTGACCGGCTTGGCAGGTTTGTCAACTGGCAAGGCGGCAAAAACCACTGCGTTTGTCTTTGTTGTGCTCGGTGTGATTTCGGTTGCCCTGATGCTGCGTTTGCAAGTGGGCAATCCAGTCGAAGGCAGTAATTTGCTGCGCTACGATTCCGAGTTCAATACGGCAGTGCGTGAGATCAACAAGAGTTTTCCCGGCGTAATGACGCTGGAAGTGATTTTCGAGGGCAAGGAAGGTCGCATCGTGCGACAAAGCGATACATTGCTGAGCATGCGTAACTTGCAGCGTTGTCTGGAAAGCCAGCCACATCCGCCGACCGCGACACTTTCAATGGCTGATTACGCGCCAGAAGCCAACCGATTATTTAACGGCGGTAATCCAAAATGGTCGCTGATAGATCGTGACGATGCATCGGCATCCGCTGCGGCCAGTGCTTTGTTGCTGGGTACCAGTCCGGTGGCGTTTTCGCACATCGCCAACTTTGAACAAACCAACGCCACGGTGTCCTTGTGGTATGCCAACAATAAACAGGAGACCGTCGATTTGGCGCTGGTCGATACGCACCTTTGCCTCGACGGGATTGGGCTGGATCACAAGAATTTCCGTATCCGTTTGGCGTCCGGCTCGATTGCGCTGCAACAGTCAATCAACGACACGGTAGATAAATATCAGTGGTACATCATGGCAGGTATCAATCTGGTGATTGCGATTGGTTGCACGCTGGCTTATCGCTCATTTGCCGCAGCGTTGATTTTGCTGGTGCCGGTAAATCTGGCCAATATCATGCTGACGGCATATATGGTCATGGCTGGCATGGGTCTGGATGTGAACACTTTGCCAATTCTCGCTATCGGTATCGGTGTCGGTATCGACTACGGGATTTATATGCTCAGTCGAATCTGTGAAGAGTACAAAGATTGCCAGCACATTGGTGATGCAATCAAGCATTCACTGGTCACCTGCGGCAAAGCTATTTTGTTTACCGCGCTGTTGATGACCATCGGCATCGTGCCCTGGTACTTCCTCTCCGAGTTGAAATTCTTATCGGATATGGGGTTGTTGTTGTGCGTCGTTATGACCATCAATATGGTTTTGGCATTAGTGCTGGTTCCGTTGTTGGTCTACCTTTTCAATCCAAAGTTCGTTTCATCCGAGCATCAACTTTTATCCGAATCTGTGGACGGGTTGCTGGATACCCCTAGCCACGCCGCAGCAAGTCAGGCAGACGCCTGAAGTAGCTTTTAACTCGAAGTTCATAAACAAGGAGAGAGCACCATGCATATACGTAAATTTGACCACGACTACAGCCGCCGGGTCTTCCTGGCAAAAACGGGGACGATGGCAGGTGCGGGTGTTTTAGCGCCGCTATGGCCGATGATTGCCAATTCGGCAGACATCAGCAAAGCCTATCCCGATGAACTAATGTCGGTCGAGGGCTATACCAAAGGCAAAGTAAATACTGGCGACATGATCACGGCAGCCAACGTGGATTACGTCAAGGATTTACTGCCGCCAATTACCTACAAGCAGATCAAGGAAATGGGCCGGAAAATCAAAATCGTCCCGACCACCAAAGATGTCACCAAGATGTTCCCGGCCGACTATCTAGAAGCTACGCTCAGAAATGCAGGCAAGGGACGTATCGACAAAGACAACAACATCACGACCGCAGAAGGCAAGCCGTGGATAGGCGGCAATCCTTTCCCCGACGCAAAAACCGGACTTGAACTGATGGGCAATCTGACCATGAGTTGGGGGCGTGCCAACAACTGCGTTTACGCGATCAAGGACTATGACATTGGTCCGGATGGCAAGCTGGCTTATCAATACGATTTCGGCTGGTTCGAGCAGAACGCGATTGCTCGTTTAGGGGCTGCCGGCCCTTACATGGAAGGCGCCGGGCATGCCGACAAACTACGTTATCAGATGGTGTTGTTCACCGGCCCCTCCGATGTTAAAGGCACGGCGTACCTGAGCACCTGGTACAACGACCAACGCAAGTTCCCCGACCTCGTCGGGTACGTTCCAGCTTTCAAGCGCGTGCGTAAATTTCCGACCAATCAGCGCTTTGAGCCGCTTGTTGCGGGTATCACTCTTTACCTATCCGATGCCTGGGCAGCGGGCGATCCATTGCTCACCTGGGGTAACTTCAAAGTCATTGATCGTCGTCCGATGTTGGGTGCCGTGTCGCAAAACTGGTACGGCGACGATGCCAACTGGGAAGCGCCGGTACACGGTGGACCTCAGGGCATCACCTTCCAGGACACAAGCTATGAAATGTGCCCGGAATGCATCGTGGTCGAGGCCGAGCCGGTAGGTTATCCGCGTGCGCCAGTGGGCAAAAAACGCGTCTGGATTGATGTGCGCAACATGGAGTTTGTGGCCTATCACACCTACGACCGACGCGGCGAATTGTTCAAGAGTTTCGAGCCGATTTTCAGCCAGTACGTCAAAGGCAATCTCAAGGACATGGATCACACCGGCAAAAATCCGACGTGGTCGTGGACGGGGGTGATGTCGCACGACATTCAGACCAATCGTATGTCGCGTTTCCGGCAGAACAAGGAGTGCACCGGCGGCATCAAGTCGGCACGCAATGTCGACGGCATGTACGAGAAGTTCCTCACCGAACAGGCGGTTGCCCGTCTTGGAACTTGACATGTTTGCTGGGCAGACAAGTTACCAAAATCGCCATCACAGGGATGCACCATGAATAAGCCAAAAACTTTGCGATGGGTTCTCGCGCGAGGTCTGCGTCTGAGTCTGTGCAGCGCGCTGACGTTTGTAAGTGTCAGCGCGCTTGCCGAAGCCGGGGAAACGAAATTGGTTTCTGGCGGCATCCCGCACGACATTTTGTATGCCTTGAGTCTGGAAGGTGCCAACGGAATTGCTGTCGGTGACTATGGTTTGGTGATGGAAACCGCCGACAGCGGTTTTACATGGAAGAAGCAGGCAAAGCCGGCAACCGAATTAGGCTTGGTCAGCGTGGTGCGTCGGCAAGGTCACTGCATCGCGGGAGGTCAGAGTGGTTTGATATTGACCTCCAGCGATTGCAAAACTTGGTTGGTTGCGCCGCCAGTGAGCAAGGCGCGGATGTTGTCGGTCAACGTGAATGCAAATGGAGTTGCATTTGCGGTCGGTGGTTTCGGCGCGGTGCAAAAGTCCACCGATTGGGGCAAAAGCTGGCAGCCCATCAGCATCGATTGGAAAGTCTTCACGCCTGATGGTGCCGAGCCACACCTGTATGACGTTAACGTATCCGATGCTGGCGAGATCACCATGATCGGCGAGTTTGAATTGATCTTGCGTTCCAAAGATGGCGGCGCGACGTGGGTGGCTTTGCACAAAGGCTCACGTTCGTTGTTCAGTCTCAAAGTCTTGGACAACGGTGAAATTTATGCCGTCGGGCAAGAAGGTCTGATACTCAAAAGCGCGGATATGGGCAAGGTCTGGGTCGAGCAAAGCAGCGGAACCAAGTCGGTACTCACCGGTGTGTGGGCCGCACCAAATGGTCAGGCGATGGTCTGCGGCATCTACACCATCTTGGCATCCAGTGACGGTGGTAAGTCATGGCGGATGAACACTTCCAAGCTGGCCAAGGCGCTCTCGCATCAGGCGGTGGCGGCGGTGGATGGTGGCAAGGGGCAATTCGCAGTGCTCGTCGGCTCGGGCGGGGCGATTCTCAATGTTCGGCAATAGTGCTCGAAGTTTGACGGCGTACCGCCAGCACCAAGTGACAGTTTCATTTTTGTAGTCCAAGAGCAGTTAGCAATTTTGTAGTCCTCGAACAAATTTAGCGACACCACAAAAAGGAGATGACATCATGATTAACAGAAAAGCGAAGTGGCTCTTGGGCACCTCGATGGGATTGATGGCGGCAAGCAATGTTGCACTGGCGGAGGACTGGTCATTCTCTGGTCTGCTGCGAGAAGAACTTGCAATCAAGACGGGCAGTGACCAGAACATCAACAACTGGGCAGGAAATTTGTTTAATGGTGTGAAGGTACAAAGCGTTGGCTTGGGGGCAATCCCGGGGACAACCTTTTTTACTCGCCCGGCAGCGCAAAAGCAGGACGCAGATATCAATATGCTGGCGACCCGATTGGAACTCAATCTGGATGGAAAGCTGACAGAAAACCTGGCTGCCCATTTCAAAATGAGGGCGATGGTGGATAAGGTTGGTTCGGTCGAAGATGCTTTTAAGGACAAGCACCTGTTTGACCAGAGCTATGGCAGCAGTAATTCCGGTGGTAGCCTCGGCAAAGCTGGTAAAGACTGGATGGTCGACATGCCGGTTGCCTATTTTGATTACTCCAATGGCCCGATTTGGGTACGTATGGGTAATCAGCAAATTGCCTGGGGTGAAGCCCTGTTCTTTCGTGTCGCGGACGTCGCCAACGGCCTCGACTTTCGTCGCCATTCATTGTTTGACGTAGCGGCTGAAGAGTTTTCTGACAAGCGCGTCGCGTCGCTTGGCATTCGCGGAACTTGGCGAGCCAATGAAAATGCGCAGTTCGAAGGTTTCGTTCAGCAATTCCGGCCATCGGTCATCCCCGGTGAAAACGCCCCCTACAACTTTGTTCCGGCGCAGTTCGTTGTTGATCAAAGAACAGGGTACGAGGATGTCAAAGACAAGTTCAATGTTGGATTCCGCTTCCAAGGCAACGTCAATGATGTAGGAATTCAGGCATTCGCGGTGCGCCGCAACAACCCTGATGGTGTCTACCGATGGACGAAAGCGCAAGTTCCGGGTGATGCATTCGCTGGCACCGCTTTTTCACTTGGCGGACCTGGCGCGGCGGGTGGCGTGTACAGCGGGCAAGAGTGGTTCAGATACGCCACCTCGGTTCGTTTGGACGGGGTTGGCGGGCTGGCAGCTGCATTAAATGAATTCCCCCAAACTACAGCGTTGGGTGGAAATGTTGTGGCAGGCGCTTGCGGCGCGCCGAACGCGGGGGTTGGAACGGTCAAGCTTGATCATAATTCAGCCGCTTGTGTGCTTGATACGTTCTTCGGATTCGGTGCCTTGCGCGGCTGGCTGGCTCGTGAATATCCTCGTGAAAGCATCTATGGCTTCGGCTTGAACACCGTCTTTTCCGGTGAGCCGGATTCACTGACCGACCAACTTATCGGCCGGTTTGAGTTGTCCTACACGCCGAACAAGAAGTTTAC
>JANYAW010000416.1 GCA_025361105.1 Rhodocyclaceae bacterium
GTTATGCGGGCGTGAATTCGCGGTTTTTCAAACGCGATGGACATTACTTTGTCAGCACCGATGGCTCGGGCGGAAAGCTGGCCGAGTTTGAAATCAAATACACCTTTGGCGTGCGGCCATTGCAGCAATATTTGATTGAATTGCCGGGCGGACGTTTGCAAGCCTTTGGCATCGCATGGGATGCACGAGCGCGCGAGCGGGGAGGGCAGCGCTGGTTTCATTTGTATCCGAAAGATGCGCTGAAAGCTGGTGATGCGCTGCATTGGACCGGCGTGAATCAAAACTGGAATTTCATGTGTTCAGAATGTCATTCAACCGCGCTAGTGAAAAATTATGATGCCGCCAAGGAAGTTTTCAATACGACATGGAAGGAAATCAATGTCTCCTGCGAAGCCTGTCACGGCCCGGCATCCATGCATCTGGCGTGGGCGCAAAAGCCGCCAACGGAGCGTGGTGTCGCTAGCAACAATGGCTTGGTCAATCCGCTGAATGAGCGCCGTGGCATCAGCTGGCGGGTGTCGCATGGAGAGACTCCGCCGCAAGCCAGTATTGCCGCATCACCTGCCGTAGCTTCGTCAATCCCTTCGCCAAAGTCTTCCCAGCGCGAACTCGACACTTGCGCCCGCTGCCATGCCCGCGCCAGCCGGATTTCGGACAACTACGTACATGGCCAGCCGCCATTGGATACGCATATTCCGTCCTTGATTATGCCGGGTTTGTACTGGAATGATGGCCAGCAAAGGGACGAAGTTTTTACTTCCGGCTCGTTTGCGCAAAGCAAAATGCACGCAAAGGGCGTGATCTGTTCCAATTGCCATGAGCCACATTCACTCAAGCTGCGCACGGTCGGCAATGCAGTGTGCACGCAATGCCACGCGGCAGAAAAATTCGATGCGCCCACCCACACCCACCATGGCGCACAGACCGCTGCAACAGCTTGCACCGCCTGCCATATGCCGACGACGACCTATATGCAAGTCGACCCGCGCCACGATCACTCCTTACGAATTCCACGTCCGGATTTGAGCGAGAAATTTGGCCTCGCGGTGCAGCCCAATGCGTGCAATGGCTGCCACAGCAAACAGACGGCGGCGTGGGCGGCAGCTGCGGTGCGCGAATGGACAGGTGGCAAACCCTTGCCTGGCTTCCAGAAATTTGCGCCGACGTTTCATGCCGCCGCACTGGGCGAACCTCAGGCAGTGCCGGCCTTGCAGGAGCTGGCGAGTGACAAGAGTGAGGCGGCCATCGTTCGCGCCAGTGCCATCAACAGGCTCTCTTCCAACCTCAATGCTGCGGTGTTGGAAACGCTGTTGCGCGGGCTGAATGATGACGATGCACAGGTTCGGCTGGCGAGTGTCAATGCCTTGGCCAGCTTGCCGACCGACGAGCGTCGGCGCTATCTGGCGCGCATGATGAGCGATAGCGTGCTCGCTGTTCGAACATCGGCCGCACGCGCCCTAGCGGGCGAGGCTGAACACGGATTTTCGACCAGCGAACGGAGTATTTTCGAGGTAGCGCTCGGTGAGTATGTGGCGACCCTGAACTACAACGCCGACCGGCCAGAGGCGCAGATGAGCCTGGGCAATTTGTGGTCGTCACGTGGCGATGCGCCGCGCGCCGAAGGGCACTACCGGCAAGCCATCAAGCTTGACCGGGGTTTTGTCGAAGGCTATGTCAATCTGGCCGATAGTATTCGCACTCATGCGGCAGGTGGTGAGGCGCAAGCCGAGCAGGTCTTGCGTGAGGGCTTGCAACAACTACCGACGAATTCAGCATTGGCAATCACGGCCCCTTTGCACTATGCGCTGGGACTCAATCTGGTTCGCCAAAAGCGTCACGTCGAGGCAGTCAAGTCGCTGACCGAAGCGGTTCGGCGTGACCCGAATCACATGCGCTATGCCTATGTGCTTGGTGTCGCGCTGCATAGCGGCGGTGATGCCAAAAAAGGCATGGCGGTGATGCAAGCGGCGCTGGAAAAGCAAGCCTATGAAGTAGATTTGCTGGTCGCACTGGCTCAGTTTTCTGCCCAAGCCGGACAGCGCGACGCGGCATTGCGCTATGTCGGACGCCTGCAAGCCATCGCGCCGGAGAATCCACAATATCGCCAACTGGCGGCGCAAATTATGGGTGCGCAGGCCGCGCCTTTTCGGTGAGCAAATTCGTGCCTGACGATAGACCCCTTTAATTCCCAAGGCCCGACAGCTGAGTTTCTTTCGTGGCAAAGCGGATGCCAGCATCCAGAGTCTGGCCGACAAGATTAAACAGGTCATTGATTCTGAACGCCGTGAGCTTTGCGGTGACAGGTTTGCAACGGTGGAGCCGGTGTTTGGCAAGCTTTGTCACAACTAACAACTGAACCGATTCACGCTACCTGGACAGAAAAAGGTGGATGGCCAGTGGAAGCTATTTTGCCTAGCGCACAACATCGAGAAGCGGGCGCATCACGGGTATGCGCAGTGAGGAAAAATTGGTAGGAAAGGCGTACCAAAACCGTAATTGACGGCGTGTTACCAGCACCAACTGGCTAGATTTTGGTGACGTGAAGAAAACCTAAACCTGAAAAGCAAAAACGCGACTCGCGTCGCGTATTTTTACGTCGAAATTTTTGCGCAAAATAGGTTTTTCTACAGCTTCAACATTCAAGATAACTAGCCTGCCGCGCATTTTGCGGCGGGTTCGGGTTGACCGCAGGGTTGGGCGTCACTGGCCGAAGTGACACTGGCGTACTACTTCCGATGCGCCCAGTAGCCAGGGTGCCGCCTGTGATGCGCGACGGCAAGAATTCGAAGCTCCTCTTCGGCGACCTGATAGATGATGCCGTATGGAAATCGACGGAGAAAATATCGTCGGCGAGTGCCACGAAATACTGCGCCAAGCAGAGGGTTGGCCAAAACGAAATTGGCTGTTCTCTCGAACTCAGCCACAAACGCGAGACCAAGCTCGACATTTGCTTTCAACGTGTAGAACGCCGCCGCGTCGTGCAGTTCAGCAAGCGCCGGTGGA
>JANYAW010000420.1 GCA_025361105.1 Rhodocyclaceae bacterium
GAGTGTTTGCAGCGCAATTTCCGCCTCAACATACAGCCGCGCTGAAGGCTTGGCAAGCAAGCTAAGGCGCGGCCCGATTTGTTCCAATATGCCACGGCCATAGGGCGGATCTAAAAATACCAAATCAAACTTGTCATCTGGTGAAATCGGCGCGAATTTTAGCGCGTCAGCGCAATGTAGTTTGAGGCGCTCGCTATCAAAACTCGCCGCGTTTTTCTTCAGCGCGGCGAAAGCCTTGCGATCCTTTTCGATCATCACCACCGGCTCAGCACCGCGCGATGCCGCCTCAAAACCAAGAATGCCGCTGCCGGCGAATAAATCCAAACAGGACAGTCCACGCAAATCGTGGCTCAGCCAATTGAACAAAGTTTCGCGCACGCGATCAGGCGTTGGCCGCAGCGCGATTTCTGTCGCGGCATCTGGCACTGAAATCAATCGGCTACGCCACTCGCCGCCCGTGATGCGGATACGGCTCATTGGTAGCTTGGCAACGGCGTATCGTCAGCACCAACTGGCAAACCAGTCGATTGTCGCAAGGATTGTGGCCACCCCAAATTGGGTAAACGCAGATTCATCAAGTCGGCTCCATAACATCGTCTGTTAAAATTTTGCAGCCGCTTATCTTAGCGTTATTCGCCTCGCGCCCCTCGTATGTCAGGTTCCCCGCCACATTCTGATGATGTAAAAAATCTGTCGCTGGGCGATCGCCTCAAGGCCGGATTAGCCAGAACCAGCGCAACGCTGAACACGCCCGTTGGTGAACTTTTTTCAGGATCACCGAGTGCAGAATCCGGTCCTTCGTGGAGCGAACGGCTCAAGGCCGGTTTGGCCAAAACCAACGCCACACTCAACACGCCGGTCAGCGAATTATTCAGCCGCTCGAAAATTGATGCGTCGCTGTATGAAGAGCTGGAAGCCACCTTGTTAATGGCCGATTGTGGAATCGATGCAACGACCTGGCTGCTCGATGAACTTAAAGCGCGCGTCAAGCGTGATGGAATTGAAAATCCGGCGCTGCTGCGCGCGGTGTTAATCGAACTGCTCACCACGCTGCTGACACCCATCGAAAAGCCGCTAGTCGTCTCAGCGCATCGCCCGTTCATCATCATGCTGGCAGGCATCAACGGCGCAGGTAAAACAACATCCATCGGCAAACTCGCGCGGCATTTTCAGCAACGAGGATTGAGCGTATTGCTCGCGGCGGGCGACACATTTCGTGCCGCCGCGAAAGAGCAGTTAATGGTCTGGGGCGAGCGCAATGGCATTACAGTAATCGCCCAAGATTCGGGCGATTCGGCCGCTGTGATTTTCGACGCTATCGCCGCCGCGCGTGCGCGAAAAATTGACATCGTGCTGGCGGATACCGCGGGTCGACTGCCGACGCAATTGCATCTGATGGAAGAAATCGCCAAAGTCCGGCGCGTGATTCAGAAAGCCGAACCGAGCGGGCCGCACGAAGTTATTTTGGTACTCGATGCCAACATCGGGCAAAACGCCATTGCCCAAGTCAAAGCTTTCGACAAAGCCATAGACGTGACCGGCCTCATCGTCACCAAGCTCGATGGCACGGCCAAAGGCGGCGTGTTGGCGGCAATTGCGCGGCAATGCGCCAAGCCCGTGCGCTACATCGGCGTGGGTGAAGGCATCAATGATTTGCAGCCATTCCGTGCCGCCGAATTTGTCGCGGCAATTTTTCCGCCGGAGACCTTGTGATTCGTTTTGAGCGCGTCGGCAAACGCTATCCGCCTGACGTCAGCGCATTGACCGACGTTCAGTTTGAAGTTGAAAGTGGCGAACTAATCGCTATCGACGGACACTCCGGCGCGGGCAAATCAACGCTGCTCAAACTTATCGCTGCGATTGAGAAACCGACTTCCGGCGCGGTTCTGGTGGGTGGGCAAAATGTCAGTGCATTGGGGCGCAAAGCGATTCCGTTTTTTCGGCGCAATCTTGGCCTGGTGCTTCAGAATCAAAATTTATTGTTCGACCGTAGCGTGTTTGACAACGTGTTGTTACCACTCTCAATCGCTGGATTCGCACCCAAAGAAGCCCCCGCCCGTGTGCGCGCGGCCTTGGACAAAGTCGGTTTGTTGGCGCGCGAAAAGGCCCTGCCAATTGCGCTCTCGGGCGGCGAGCAACAACGTCTGGCGATTGCCCGTGCGGTAGTGAGTCGGCCAAATTTAATTCTTGCCGATGAGCCGACCGCGCATCTCGATGCCGAGACCGCCGCAGATGTCGCGCGTATATTCATGGAATTCAACCGCGTCGATGTTACCGTGTTGGTAGCCACTTACGACCGCAATTTGTTTCCCGCTGCGAGACGAATTTCTCTGTCGCACGGAGCTTTGGTCGCATGAGAACTTGGCTCAATCAGCACATCAACGCGGCACGCTTTGCCATCCGGCGATTGGCGGCAACACCGATGAATACGCTGCTCGCCGTGCTGGCGATTGGCATTGCGCTGGCTTTACCAGCGGGCGGG
>JANYAW010000086.1 GCA_025361105.1 Rhodocyclaceae bacterium
CA
Organism: Rhodocyclaceae bacterium; assembly: GCA_025361105.1. Classification (GTDB taxonomy): domain Bacteria; phylum Pseudomonadota; class Gammaproteobacteria; order Burkholderiales; family Rhodocyclaceae; genus JADKHX01. Next base: position 3 of record JANYAW010000086.1, read on the forward strand.
TCAGGTTGGGAAGCACAATCACTGCACCACCCAAACTAGCGGATACCGCGCCTTGCGAGCCCAGCCACAGCCATGATAATCCTGTGGCCAAGACTGTTGCAACGCATTGATGCAGAATCGCGCTAAACATCTACGTCGCAAGCCATGTCGTAGAGGGCGGGAATATAAGCGTTTGTGCAAATTGCGTCAAACATTTTTGCTGCAATCGCGTGCTGGAAATACGTTTCGCATAGTTAGTTTGCAGTTCGCCAGTTGGTGCTGGTGACACGCCGTTACTTGGTACTCGGTCGACTCAGACGGGCAATTAACCCGTCGAGTTGGTCAAGGCTGCCAAATCGAATATTGACGCTACCGACACCTTTGCGATTGGCGGCAATTTTCACTGTCGCGCCTAAACCATCAGCGAGCTCTTCTTCAAGTCGCAAGAGATCGCGGTTGGTGGCTTTGGCCGTCGCGCGCTCTTTGGGAGGAATCAGTTCTTTGGCAACCAGCTTTTCCGTTTCACGTACCGAATAGCCTTTGTCGGCAACCAAGGAGGCAAGGCGCACTTGTTCGGTTTTGGTTAGCGGCAAAAGCGCACGCGCGTGGCCCATTTCAATGTCACCAGCCATCAACATATCCTGCACTGGCTGGGCCAATTGAAGCAATCGCAACAAGTTGCTGGCCGCTGAGCGAGATCGCCCGAGTGCTTCAGCCGCCTGTTGGTGGCTCATCTTGAATTCATCAAGCAAGCGTTGAATGCCCGCAGCCTCCTCGAGTGGGTTCAAGTCTTCGCGTTGAATATTTTCAATCAACGACATCGCCAAAGCCGCATCATCAGGCACTTCGCGTATCAACACCGGCACCTCGGTGAGACCGGCGATTTGCGCTGCGCGCCAGCGTCGTTCACCAGCGATGATCTCGTATTTGTCTTTGCCCACAGGCCGCACAGAAATCGGCTGAATGAGCCCTTGCGCACGAATCGAGTCGGCGAGCTCTTCCAGTGAACCTGGATCCATACGCGTGCGTGGTTGGTATTTGCCGGGCTGTAGTACGCCCGTTGGCAGCATGGCTTGCCGCTGCCCTTCGGGCGCAGTGTTTGAACCTAGCAGTGCCTCTAAGCCGCGCCCTAAGCCCTTCATGCGAGTTGCATTCATATCATTCTTTCCAGTTTTTTACACGTTCTATCATTTCGATAGCGAAGGCCAAATACGCCAGCGCACCTTTGGCATTTTTGTCGAACAGTACGCCAGGCACGCCGAAGCTCGGCGCCTCTGCCAGTCGCACATTGCGCGGTACTAAAGTCTTGAAAACTTTATCGCCGAAGTGTTGCTCAAGCTGTGCCGAGACCTGATTTGACAGGGTTGAACGCGTGTCAAACATCACCCGCAACAAACCAATAATTTTCAAATCCGGATTGAAATTGGCATGCACTTTTTTTATTGTGTTGACCAAATCTGATAAGCCTTCCAATGCGTAGTATTCACATTGCATAGGAATAATCACGCCATCAGCCGCACATAATCCGTTGAGTGTCAGCATCGATAAAGATGGCGGACAGTCAATCAGGACAAAGTCATATTCGTCCGTGTGCTGGGTCAGCGCTTCTTTGAGGCGCTTTTCGCGTCGCTCCAAATCAACCATCTCAACTTCGGCACCAGCGAGTTCGCGATTGGCTGGCAACACGTCATATTTTCCGCTCGGCGAAGCCGCCCGCACATCAGCAAGCGATGCCGTCGCGAGCAGCATGTGATACACCGAGCGCGGTAAAGCGCGTTTATCCACGCCGCTTCCCATCGTGGCATTGCCTTGCGGATCAAGGTCAACCAGCAGCGTGCGCTGACCATTGGCGGCCAGAGCAGCGGCAAGATTCACCGCCGTAGTGGTCTTGCCGACGCCGCCTTTTTGATTGGCGATTGCAAAAATATGCATGCGTTACTCTTTCCTTAGACTTTTCGTAGAACCACTAAATGGCGTTGCGCATCAAGGCCGGGGACAGTGATTGGAACGCTTACTTCAACGCGCCAACCATTGGGAAGACGAGCAATTTCTTCGTTGGGCATCGCACCTTTCATGGCCAATATATAGCCCTCTTGCACAACAAGATGCCCAGCAAGGGTAACGAAATCCGCTAAATCGGCGAAAGCGCGCGAGATTACCGCATCGAAACTGGCTGATGCAACTTGCTCGACACGCGCATTCAACACCGCCACGTTGTCGAGCCTCAACTCTGCCTTTACCTGTCGTTGAAATGCGGATTTCTTGTCGACGGTTTCAATTAGAGCAATGTCCCACTTGGGGCACGCAAGCGCTAACGGAATGCCCGGCAAACCCGCTCCACTGCCAACGTCAACAAGCCGAAAAGCATCACTGGTATTTTGACGGCGTGTCGCCAGCACCAACTGGTGAATCTGCGGTAATACCGCCAAAGAATCAAGGAGATGCTGCGTTACCATCGCCTCAGGATCGCGAATAGCCGTTAGATTGTAAGTACGATTCCACTTACTTAGAAGATTCAAATAGGCAGACAAGTGCTCATACATCTGGTCAGGAAAAATAAAATCGATTGCCGCCAAACCGGCCTTCAATTGAGTGGCCGAACTCACGCGGCACGGCGCCGCTTCAAATGCACCAGCAATAGCGAAATCGCCGCTGGTGTAACGCCTTGAACTCGTGCGGCTTGGCCGAGCGTTTCAGGGCGAACCTGCGCGAGTTTCTGCCGCACTTCGATCGACAAAGCGTGCACCGAGGCATAGTCCATATCGGTTGGTATAGCCATTTCCTCGTGGGCCAGGCTTTTGTCAATCTCATCTTGTTGACGATCAATATAACCTTGATATTTGGCTTGTATCTCCAATTGCTCGATCACTTCGCTGCTAGTGATCGCGGTTCCGGCATTGGGCAAACTCAATAGATTGGCATAGCTCACTTCGGGGCGGCGCAACAAATCGAACAAGCGATATTCACGTTCAATGCTGGTGCCGAGTACGCGCTGAATATCTTCGGCGCTCACAATTCGCGGATTGACCCAGATGGATTTCAGTCGCTCCGATTCTTGTGCCACAGCATCCCGCTTGCGATTGAATACATCCCAACGTGCGTCATCCACCAAATTCATCTCACGGCCAATTTCGGTGAGCCGTAAATCAGCATTGTCCTCGCGCAAACTCAGT
>JANYAW010000103.1 GCA_025361105.1 Rhodocyclaceae bacterium
GCGCCGCCGGTGTCTTGCGCCAGCATCAATTTATTCATGGGCTGTTCAGAACTCGGCCGCGTGGTGGCCAGCCACACTGGCGCACCGAGCGGAATATGGCGCGGGTCCACCGCGATGCTGCGCTCGGCCGTTAGCGGCAATCCCAGTGCGCCCGGCGGGCCGTCGCTGGTTAATGGCAGCTCGCGAAAGAACACCAAGCTTGGGTTGGCATTGAGCAATTCGGCCAGACGTTTCGGATGCGCTTTGGCCCAAGCTTTGATGCCTTGCATCGATGCCTCGTGGGATTTCAATTCGCCTTTGTCGATCAGCCAACGGCCAATGGATTTATACGGATGACCGTTTTGATCGGCATAATTCAAGCGCACACGATAGCCATCGGCAAACTGTACTTGACCCGAACCTTGAATCTGCATGAAGAAAAAATCAATCGCGTCGTCAACGAACAAAATTGCGTCGCTTGATCGCTTGGTTTCTTGCGTCGTCCACTCGGTTCGTGAGTAATACGGCACGAGTTTTTTTCCCGCACCGTTGTCAACAACGCGGCCACGCAAACGCATGTGTTTTAGCTCAGGATACAGGTCGGAAAGTTCCACCGTAATCATGTCATCCGGCGGGCCGAACACCGGTATCGTTGCCGTCTTGCTGCGCGTTCGATTGCCCGTCAGGACGGGTTCGTAATAGCCGGTGATCAAACCGGATTTGCTGCCATCCGGATTAACCAGCGCCCATGGTTGCGTGTTGGATTCAAACCAAGCACGCAATATCGTCGGATTTTTGTCGGCGACACTACGTGCATCGCGACACAGTGTTTGCCACAGCGGCTTTTTTTCCAGCGATGTGCAACTCGCCAACAGCGCGCCGAATGTGGCGGTGGGATCGTCATCATTCCAGCCCGGCAAGTCGCTCCACTGCGCCACAACGAATGGTTTGGCATCAGGCTTGGGTGGCGTAATTGTGGGGCAGACGGGGCAGCTTGCGCATGTCGCCGCAGGCACTGACGCAGCGCAAGCGGCGGGCGGCATCGAGACAGGCTGAGCGTCGTTGATGCCCGGTTGCACCGGCGCTTGGCTGCACGCGGCGAGGAAAAAAATCGACAACAAGGTCGCAATGGTCGCACTGGCGCTTGAGGAATTCGAGGCAGAGAAGGAAGGAAACATGATTCTGATAAAGTGCATCGCACGCTGTTTACACCAGAGAAGTTTACCCGATGCCCACCACAAAGACCGAATCAATGCCGCAAGCCAGCAGGCAGTTCACCAAGACGCTGCGCCAGTTTTTGCAGCGTGCTGAAGGCTTGATAGACCGACTCGAAGCCGTGCTACCCACGCCGATTGCGCCGCCGGACTGGAGCGCCGCTGCGTTTCGTTGGCGACAATCGCATCACGGTAATGTGGGTGGTCATCTGGAATCTGTACGGCATCCACACGGCATACGCTTGAGTGACTTGCAAGGCGTTGATGCGCAAAAACTGCGCATCGAAAAAAACACACGGCAATTTATCGGCGGACATCCGGCCAACAATGTCTTGCTCACGGGTGCGCGCGGCACCGGAAAAAGCTCCTTGATTAAAGCCGTGTTGAGCGAATTTTCGGCGTTCGGATTGCGCTTGATTGAAGTTGAAAAACAGGACTTGGTGCATCTCGCAGAAATTGTCGATCTGATTGCGGCGCGGCCAGAAAAATTCATTATTTTTTGTGACGACTTGTCATTCGAGTCCGGCGAGCCGGGCTACAAGGCAATGAAGAGCGTACTCGATGGCTCGATTGCCGGTATGCCGGATAACTTGCTGGTGTATGCGACCTCGAATCGTCGGCATTTGATTCCCGAAAATTTTTCAGAAAATCTGGAAACCAAACACATGCCCGACGGCGAGATACGCCCGGGCGATACCACCGAAGAAAAAATTTCCTTGTCGGAACGCTTCGGTATCTGGCTATCGTTTTACCCCTTCGATCAAAATCACTATCTGGCGATTTGCAATCATTGGCTGGCGAGCTTTGGCGTGAGCGCCAGGCAAATCACCGCCGCACGCCCGCAAGCCTTGCTCTGGGCATTGGAGCGCGGTTCGCGCTCGGG
>JANYAW010000109.1 GCA_025361105.1 Rhodocyclaceae bacterium
AATTGCCGGCCTGATCGCCAGCCACAGCTTCAACAGTTCCTTCGCCGCGTCGATGCCGCAGGAAAAGCGTCTGGCGATGAAAGCGCAGTACCCGGATGCCGAACATCCCGTGGTACGCGCGCATCCCGAGACCGGCGAGAAAGTGCTCTTCGTCAACGCCTTCACCACGCACTTCGTCAATTACCACACACCGCAGCGCGTGCGCTTCGGCCAGGACTACAACTTCCGCGCCGTCGATTTGCTGCAATACCTGATTAGTCAGGCGCACAACCCCGAATACCAGGTGCGCTGGCGCTGGAAGCCCTACAGCATGGCAATGTGGGACAACCGCTCGACGCAACATTACGCCGTGATGGATTACCCGCCTTGCCATCGCAAGATGGAACGCGCTGGCATCGTTGGCAGCAAACCTTTCTGACCATCACAAACGCCGTACTACCAGCACCAACTCACCAAGGAGAAAAAAATGAACTTCCTCGACGGATCCCTATTCCCCGAAAACCAGCAGAAGCTCGTCATCACCGCCGCACCCTATGGCCCCGAATGGTTTCCTTCGGATTTTCCGGAAGACATTCCAGTGACCATGGAAGCACAGATCCAAAAGGCGGTCGACTGCTACAACGCCGGCGCCTCGGTGCTTCACCTGCACGTGCGCGAGCTTGACGGCAAGGGCAGCAAGCGCCTGTCAAAGTTCAACGAACTGATCGCCGGCGTGCGCAAGGCGGTACCGGACATGGTCATCCAGGTCGGCGGCTCTATCAGCTTTGCGCCCGAGAACGACGGTGCCAAGGCGAAGTGGTTGTCCGACGACACGCGCCACATGCTGGCAGAGCTTGAGCCGAAACCTGATCAGGTCACCGTCACCGTCAACACCACGCAGATGAACGTGGTCGAGCAGATGGACATGCGTGACTACGCCGGCACGTCGATGGGTGGCGAAACCTACCAGGCCTACCGCGAAATGATCGTGCCCTCGAGCCCGAGTTGGGTCGAGGAGCATGTCAAGCGCCTGAGTGCCGCCGGCATCCAGAGTGCCTTCCAGTTCTACAACATCAACAGCTACGAGACGGTGGAGCGCCTGATGCGGCGCGGCATTTACAAGGGGCCGTTGGTATGCAACTGGGTGGCAATCGGCGGCGGCATGGATCAGCCGACGATCTACAGCATGGCCAACTTCCTGCGCGCAATCCCCGACGGCACGATGCTCACGGTGGAAAGCAGCATGCTCAACACTTTGCCGATCAACATCATGGGCATGGCGATGGGCCTGCATGTGCGCTGTGGTATCGAGGACAACCTGTGGAATCAGGCGCGCACCGAGAGGATGACGTCGGTGCAGCAGATCGAACAGCTGGTGCGTATCGCCAAGGAGATCGGTCGTCCGGTCGCCAATGGCAAGGAAGCCCGCGAGATCCTCAAGATCGGCGTGTTCTATGATACCGTCGAAGAGACGCTGGCCGCCAACGGCTTCGCCCCCAATCCCAAGGGTGGTCAGCAGGGCTACCTGCGCAAAGCTGCCTGAGCGAGTCGACGTATAAGCTGTCGTACCGCACGGGGAGGCTGTTGCCTCCCCGCGTTGCCAATTGCAGCTAATCTGAGCAGCACCGAGCCGCCGGCACAGCGCGGCCGTCACAACGAAATGTGAGGAGAGAGACAGTGGCCATGCATGCCCCAAGCAACATCAGTGACGACACCTGGCAGCGCATCCCGCGTCCCTATGCCTGGGCCGTTTTCGCCCTGACCTTCGGCCTGCTGCTGTCCGATTACATGTCGCGCCAGGTACTCAACGTGGTTTTCCCCATGCTTAAGACCGAGTGGGGTCTATCCGATACCGAGCTGGGTTCGCTGTCCAGCGTGGTGAATATTGCCGTCGGCCTGCTGGCCTTTCCGCTTTCGCTGGTGGCCGACCGCTGGGGTCGCATCCGCAGCCTCACCATCATGGCCGCGATCTGGAGCCTGGCAACACTGATTTGCGGCGTCGCGTCGGGTTATCACGAAATGCTGGTGGCGCGTTTCTTTGTTGGCGTCGGCGAAGCAGCCTATGGCAGTGTTGGCCTCGCCGTAGTACTGAGCATCTTCCCGCAACACCAACGCTCCACTGTCACCGGGGCTTTTTTTGCCGGCAGCATGATAGGTTCGGTGCTCGGCATCGGCCTAGGTGGTGTGCTCGCCACACAATTCGGCTGGCGCAGTTCTTTCGTCGGCATGGCCGTCTACGGCATGGCGCTGACCGCCCTGTATGCGGTGGTGGTCAAGCCCGAACGTATCGACCGCCCTAGCGTGAGCGAGAACTCGCACCTCGCCAAAATACGGCCGCCGCTACGCAGCTTGTTTTCAACGCCGTCGGTGATCAGCATTTACATCGGCAGCGGCTTGCAACTTTTTATCACCGGCGCGCTGCTCGCCTGGCTGCCCAGTTACCTCAATCGCTACTATGGCATGTCGCTACCTGAAGCGGGTGGCGTCGCTGCTATCTTCGTGCTTAGTACTGCCGCTGGCATGCCTATCTGTGGTGCCATCGCTGACCGGCTTGGCAAGAATTCGCCAAAGGGGAAGATGACCCTGGCGGTAACTTTCTGCCTGCTCTGCGCCACGCTGCTGTGTATCGCTTTTCAACTTCCGCTGGGCACAGGCCAACTCGTCGTGATTGGCCTGGCCATGTTCTTTGGCGGCGGCATCATGGGTCCCAGCGGCACCATGGTCGCCAACCTGACGCCACCAGCGATCCACAGTACGGCCATGGCTACCTGGGCCTTGTCGAACAATCTGATTGGCCTCGCCCCCGGCCCCTTCATTACCGGTGTGCTGGCCGACCGCATTGGTCTCGGTGCGGCCTTCCAGTTGCTGCCACTCGCCGGCGTGGCTGCGGCGCTGGTGTTGCTGATAGGCGTGCGCAATTGTCAGCATGATCTCGAACACGTACGCACGCAGCAATTCGCTTGAAGACGCGTCGTTACCATCACTTTAGGAAAGCTTGAACCATGACCACCATGACCATGAACGCCTTCCAGACACGCGGACAAATCCTGTTGCCCGGCCTGATCGCCAGCCTCGTCGTTGCCGCTGCCGCCAGTTTTCTTTCCGAGCATTACGGCGCGCCGGTGATGTTGTTTGCCTTGCTGCTGGGGATGTCGATGAACTTTCTGGCCACTGAAGGTAAATGTAAACCCGGCATAGAGTTCACTGCCCGTGAGGTCCTGCGTATCGGCGTCGCCCTGCTCGGCATCCGCATCACTTTCGGCCAGATTGCCGCACTGGGCTGGGAGCCGGTCGCCCTGGTGGTCGCCTCGGTGGTACTGACCATCGTGATCTCGGTACTGGTCGCCCGCGCAATCGGCTTCAATCCGCTGTTCGGTCTGCTCAGCGGTGGCGCCACCGCCATCTGCGGTGCTTCCGCCGCGCTGGCGCTGGCTGCTGCGTTGCCCGCGCATCCGGGCAAAGAACGCGCCACACTGTTCACCGTAATCGGCGTTTCAGCACTGTCCACGTTGGCGATGATTGCCTATCCGATGATAGTGCGCGCATTCGATCTGCCCCCGGTCGCGGCCGGCATTTTCCTCGGCGGCACCATTCATGATGTGGCGCAAGTAGTCGGCGCCGGCTACAGCATGGGTCAGGAAACCGGCGACACCGCCACGGTAATCAAGCTGATGCGCATCGCCATGCTGCTGCCGATTATTCTGGTCGCCGCAATGATCACCCGCGCCCGTGCCGCCAAAGACGGTGGCGCCGAAGGTGGCGAGCGCCCACCGCTACTGCCCTGGTTCGCCGTCGGCTTCGTCATCCTCGCCGCCATCAACAGCACCGGCTGGGTGCCCAAGGGCGTGGTTGGTGCCGGCAACGAGTTGTCACGCTGGTGTCTGGTAATCGCCATTAGCGCACTGGGCATGAAAACCCAACTCAAGGAAGTTGCTGCGGTCGGCATCAAGCCGGTGGCGCTGATGGTTGGTGAGACGGTGTTTCTGGCGGGCTTGGTGTTGATTGCATTGCGCTGGATGTATTAGCCGAGACGGCGTGTCACCAGCACCAACTGGCCATCACTCGTCGTCGCGCTTGACCAGGCTCGATGCAAATGGAATCCATTGCAAGGGATCGCTTTTGAATTCCAGCCATTGTGGGCGCAGTTTTTTGGTGAAGGGGTAGATCAGCCCTTGCGCGTTGATAGTCCAGTGAGCTGCCACTGCACCGATGACCGGATGTTTTTTCCATAAGCGCTCGCGCACTTCCATGTACGCCGGATCACCGGTTACGCGGTTATCTGAAAAGAAGATGAAAAGCGTCATCAACACGATGCTGATGCCTATCATCATTTTGGAATTTCCCACCACTTCATTGGCCAGTAGCGAGTCGGCGGCGCGCACCTGATGAAAGGTCATGCGCTGAAAATATTCGGCGGCAGTGAACAGCATTTTGAATAAATGCGTGAATGCGCCGAGCATGGAAAATAGCAGCGCCCAGATAGGCACCCAATACATGCGTGCTGCCGTTTCGCCATCGCGTCCATCTTCAAAATAACTGGCCGATGCGAAGTTGGCCACGGTGCGCTCGACATTGTGATTTTGCGTCCATTTGAATAGTTCGCGACCGAATTTTTCGCGCGGCATACCGATCTCGAATTTGCAATCGAAGCAGGCCAATTGTTTGGCAATGTAAGTCGACAACGCGGGCTGTTGCATAAATTCGGTGAGGCTTAAATTCGGGCGGACGGCTTCGGTACCCAACAAGTCATGAATGAATTTTGCCCACGCCTGATTCGCCTTGATACGACTGGGATTTTGTGTGAACGCTGCCGAGCCGATCTGATATTCGTTCGCATGCAGTCGTTTCAAATCTTCGACGACGGCCAAAAATGCGGCATAGGATTTTTCTCCTGATTGCTCATCCCAGTCGCGGTACATCAGCTCAGCGATGATGCGCGCGCGGTCGGCTTCCAGCGGTGCTTGATCTATCACCGAACCGATCACCGGAAACAAGGCGAGCACAGCTTTGCCCTCGGGGCTGGCCGCCGCTTGTTGCGAGAACTCCAATTTCTTTGGTTGATAAATTCCTTCTTGCGCGCCACGCCGTATCACTGACAGCGTTGCTGCCTGTTTGCGTTCTTCGCCGAGTTGGCGCGAGAGCACTGGTGCGATGCCCATTTTTTCATTGAACTGCGGCAGCCAGAATTGTGTCGTCGACA
>JANYAW010000133.1 GCA_025361105.1 Rhodocyclaceae bacterium
CGGACGCGCAAGGTTTCCTTGGGCCCGTTCATGGTCAGCTTTTCCATGCAGTTGATGAAAATCAGACCGTCGCCACGTTTGGCGCTCATGGTTGCGCCGACGTGACGGGCGGTCGCATCGGCCAACGCGCCGAGGTTGAATTTGACCATCGACTTGTCGGTGTTGGCGACATTGAATTTGAATTCACGCAATTTGTCTTTGACAAATTTGGTATCAAAGCGATTGTCCGACACCACCGGCACCATCGCATCCGAGATATGACCAATGCCGCCACACCGCGCGGCAGCCAGTGCCAGTTCGGCCGTGGAAATGTCCACTCCCATGCCGCCGACCATGATTGGCACCAGTTCCTTGCCGCCAAGTTTCAAACGGAAATCATCAACGCGCTTCATCTTCAAACTCCATTGGGTGATGCTCGGTGCTGCTCAGTGTGGTCGTGGTGCGGTCGTGTTTCGAACGCTATTATCGTCCGCCAAGGTTTCAAACGCGTGATGAGACCATCAATAATTTTCGGTGGGCAATCAAGTAAGTACGGCGCACGGTTACGCGAATGGTCACGTACATGGTCACGCATTTAGCGCGTTTTCTGGTATCGTAGGTAATTGAGTTTGCACCACTTGTCCTCGACTGGCTGACCTGACATGGTGCGTGAAAAAGACAAACTTTTGGCACAATAAAAAATGACTATTTATTCCAAGACCGCAAAAGGCATGCGCGAGGCATCCGGTAAGACCAAAAATCTTTCAGGCGAGCTGCGCACCTTACTCAAATTAGTCAATGGCAAAGCGACTCTTGAAGAGTTGCGCGCGCAACTCGACGATGCCGATCAAGATGCGTTGGAGCCGTGCATTGTTAGTCTGGTCGAGGAAGACTACATACACGTGGTAGAGCACGTAGAGTTGGCAACAAGCGCGCCGCCACCTGCGGCAAAACCAACACCGAAAGCACCTGTCGCAAAGCCTGCGCCAGCAGCCGATGAAGAAGAGGGCGGCGATCTCGATTTTTTTGCCGCACCCGCAGCTACATCTGCGGCCGCGCCGCCGCCAGCGCCCAAACCCGCTGCACCGAGTAACCAGGAAGCGCAGGCGATTGCGGCCAAACGTGCTGCTGCTGATGCCGAAGAAAAGGCTCGTGCGGCCGCACAAGAAAAATTGCAACAGGCCGAACAAGCCAAACTGGCGGAGCAACGTGCAGCGGCAGAAGCCAAGCTTCGACGTGAAGCCGAAGAAAATGCCAAGCGCGAAGCGCAAGACAAACTCAATCGAGCGGCAGAAGAAAAGGCCAAGCTGGCGGCAGCTGAACGTCAGCGTGCCGATGCTGTTGCCGCTGCTGCCGCAGCGCAAAAACGCGAGGCAGAAGATGCCGCAAAACGTGCCGCGCAAGAGAAAATCGAGCAAGCCGAGAAGGCTGAGCGTGAGTTGCAAGCGCGCAAACGTGCTGAGACAGATGCTGCCTCGGCCGCTGCATCTGCTGCGGCATCAGCCGTCGCTGCGGCTGCGGCTGCGCGGCTAGCGGCAGAAGAAAAAGTTCGTCGTGATGCGGCTGAAATCGTGCGTCGTGAAGCCGAAGAATCGGCCAAACGCGAAGCTGCAGAACGCTTGCGCTTGGAAGCCGGCGCGAAGGCCAAACAGGTTTACGAAGAGAAAATGCGTCGCCTTGCTGAAGAGAAAATCAAACGTGAAGCCGAGGAACAAGCGCAACGCGAAGAGGTCGAGCGATTGCGCGTGGAGACTGAACGCTTACGCGCTGAAGTTGAACGCCAACGCATAGAAAACGCGGCACGTGCCGCACTCGAAGCCGAGGAAAAAGCCAAGCTGGATGCAGAAGAAAAAATTCGCCGCGAGGCTGCCGAGCGTTTGCAAGCCGAGGTAGCAGAAGCGCAGCGCATTGCCGTAGCGGCGAAAGCTGAACTAGAAGCGCAGGAGAAAATCCGCAGGGATGCCGAAGAGAAAGTGCAGCGTGAAGCCGCCGAGCGCATCCGCATCGAAGCCGAAGCTAAAGCCAAGATTGCAGCCGAAGTCCAAGCACGTCGCGATGCCGAGGAAAATGCGAAACGCGATGCCGAAGCAAAACTAAAACGTGAGGCCGAAGAAAAACTTAGAGCTGAGGCTGACGCACGGGCCAAGCACGAAGCCGACGAACACGCACGACAGGTCGAAGCAGAACGATTACGCGCTGAAGCGGAAGCCAATGCGCTTCGCTCGGAAGAAGAAAAGCAGCGTCTTGCAGAGGAGGAGCATGCCCGTGTGCTAGCGCAAGGCCAAGCCCAACGCGAGGCCGAGGAACGTGCCAAGCGTGATGCAGAGGAAGCCAAATGGCACGCCGAAGAGCAGGAACGGCGCGAAGCCGAAATGCAGCTTGAAAAGGAACATATTTATCGTGAACAGGCGGAAGTGGTTGATCGTGCACCGGTGGTTCATTCGCGCTCCGGTCGTCGGGCTAACTGGGGTAAGCGAATTGTCTTTGCCTTGATTTTTATCGTCGTTGGCGGCGTTGGCTTGATGCATGTCATGCCGTTCAATGGCCAGAAAGCGATTTTTGAAAAACTCGCCAGCGATCAGTTCGGTCAGCCGGTGACGATCAAGTCTTTGCACGCGGCGCTGGTTCCCCAGCCGCACTGGAGCGCCGATGGAATCAGCGTTGGCGAAGGCGGGCAGATACGAATTGAGTCGCTCAAAGCGGGAACCAGTATTGGCGGCTTGTTTGCTAAAGACGGCGCGATCAGTTCGATTGAACTCGACACGGTGACGATTACTGATAAAGGCTTGGGTCTGCTGCTATTTGGGAAGCCCGGTACGCGGTCATTGGCATTCCCAAAAGCTATGGCCAAAAATGTAAAGTTCAATTCCAGTCAGTTGCAAATACCGATTGTTGAAGTGAACCTTGAAATGGCGGCTGACGGTTCGTGGAAAAAAATTGTGGCGCAATCGGCGGACAAACGATTTCTCACCGAATTTGAGACTGGTGATGAAGGTACGCAATTCAAGCTTGATGCAGCCGGTTTTGCGCCACCGCTGGGACTGACATCGGAGGCTGTTGGCAAAGCGCCCGATGCAAGCCTGAGCGATTTTCGTGCGGTTGGTAAATTGACCAATTCAATACTGGCGATATCGTCGTTTTCCGGGGGAGTTCTTGAAGGCGTAGTTGAGGGCAAAGCCAACATAACGTGGGCCGATGAATTGCGCGTGAGCGGCGAACTTGAAGCCAAGCGAATTGGTGCGGCGATGCTGATGCCGACCCTGTTTGAAAATGGAATTTTGAGTTCCAAGAGCGCTTTCACCATGAACGGGGCGGACGGCGCTTCGCTGGAAAAATCTGTTCGTCTCGACGGCAATTTTTTGATTGAGCATGGCGAATTGCGTCGCCTCGATTTGGGCAAGATTTTGCAAGGCGGTGGCAGCAGCGGCAAGACTGCGTTTGCGACTTTGACTGGTCGTTATTTCTATACCGAGGGTAAGACCTTGGCGCGCGACATTAAGCTTGGCGCTGCCATCTTGACGGCCACTGGCAACGCTGAACTGTCAGCAGAGAAAAAATTGAGCGGCAAATTTGCGGTCGAACTTAAATCGGCACAAGTTACTGTGCGCGGAAATCTGAACGTCTCCGGGACTTTGTCAGAGCCGCAATTTAGTCGCTGAACAATGCTACCTTGGCCACCTTGGTATCGTCTTGCGCCGCAATAATTTCAAGAATGGCATCGCCATAGCGCTCAGCTTTGGCTTGGCCGATGCCCGGCACGTTCAATAGTTCGCCGGTGTTTTGCGGTAGTCGCGCCGCAAGCTCATGCAAGGTTTTGTCGTGCAGAATCACAAACGCAGGCACCCCTTGTTCGCGCGCCCGCGCGCTGCGCCATTGCCGTAGTGCATCGACCATTGCGAGCGCTTGTGGTGACTCAAGTTGTAACTCGGCGGCGGCGAATGCACGGCGTGTCGCCAGCACCAACTGACCTGGTTTGTCACGGCGCGACTTACCATTGAGCTTTTGCGCCGGACGACGCATTGATAAAGTTGCTTCGCCTTTGAGCACTGGCCGCGCCGCATCGGTCAACCGCAGACCGCCAAAATTCGCCGCATCGGCATGCAAATAACCTCCCGCCAATAATTGACGAAATACGCCGCGCCACGCGGTTTCGTCCATGTCAATACCTATACCGAATGTGGACAAATGTTCGTGCGCGTTTTGTTCGATTTTGTTGGTGCGTTTGCCACGCAACAAGTCGATGAGATGGCCAGCGCCAAAGCGTTGCCCCGAACGAAAAACCGCCGACAAGGCTTTTTGCGCAGCGACGGTGCCATCCCACAATTCTGGTGGTTCAAGGCAGGTATCGCAGTTGCCGCAAGGCGTGCCGTCTTCGCTGAAATATTTGAGCAGCAGCGTGCGGCGACAATTGGGTGTTTCGCACCACGCCAACAGCGCGTCCAGTTTGCCGCGCTCAACGCGCTTTTGTTCTTCGCCGGAAATCGATTCGTCAATGCGTTGCCGATGTATGACCACGTCATTTAAGCCATAGGTCATCCATGCCTCGGCCGGATCGCCATCACGGCCAGCACGACCGGTTTCCTGGTAATACGCTTCGAGACTTTTTGGCAAATCGAGGTGGGCAACAAAGCGCACATCCGGTTTGTCTATGCCCATCCCAAAAGCGATGGTGGCGACCATCACAATCGCGTCTTCACGCAGGAAACGCTGTTGATGCGTTTGCCGGGTTTGCGCGTCCAAACCGGCGTGGTAGGGCAGGGCTGGTATACCTTGCAGGTCAAGCCAAATGGCGGTTTCATCAACTTTTTTGCGTGACAGGCAATACACGATTCCCGCCTCGCCACGATGATTTTGCAAAAAATCCAGAAGCTGTTTGCGCGGATTGTCGCGCTCGACGACGGTGTAGCAAATGTTGGGGCGATCAAAGCTTGAAATGAAAATGCGGGCGGCATCCAGACCCAAGCGGGTAATGATTTCGCGGCGCGTCAGTTCATCCGCCGTCGCCGTGAGCGCGATACGCGGCACTTGCGGAAAGCGCTGGTGCAGCATCGAAAGCTGAATGTACTCCGGCCGAAAATCATGACCCCATTGCGACACGCAATGCGCTTCGTCGATTGCAAACAGCGCGATGCGATTTGCCTCACCAAGCTCGTCGAGTAAATCCAAAAACCGATCCGTCATTAGTCGCTCAGGTGCGACATAGATCAAATCCAGCTCGCCATTCACCAAGCGCCGCTCGGTTTCGCTGGCGGTTTTCCAGTCAAGCGAAGAATTCAAAAACGCCGCACGTACGCCGACTTGCACCATGGCATCGACTTGGTCCTGCATTAGCGCAATGAGCGGAGAAATCACCACGCCCACACCTTGTCTTAGCAGTGCCGGAATTTGATAGCACAGCGATTTTCCACCACCGGTTGGCATCAGCACCAGTGCGTCGCCACCCGCGATGATGTGATCAATGATCGCGGCTTGTGGACCGCGAAACGATGGATATCCAAAGACTTTGCCAAGAATGGAGAGAGGGGTGGGAGCCGACATTTCAGATGCGTGAATAAGCGACAAGGTTGCCATTATGCAGCGCTAGAATCGCCGCCATTGAAGGAATAAGGGGAGCCAAATGCCGCGCCTAAGATTACTGCTGATGTTGTTGGGTGCACTACTATCTATGCAGGTCTTGGCAGCAGCAAGCAATGCGCCACCAGCGATTGTGTTGGCCGAGGTTTACCGTCAAGGCATAGACGTGACGCAGTATTTGGTCAGCGAAAAATACGATGGCGTGCGAGGGATTTGGGATGGCCACACTTTGCGCCATCGCAGCGGCAATTTAATCAGTGCGCCCGCTTGGTTTGTGGCGAGCTTGCCGCCCACGCCTTTGGATGGCGAATTGTGGCTGGCGCGTGGAAAGTTCACCGATCTTTCCAAAATCATCCGTCGCACCGAGCCAATCGATGACGAATGGCGACAGGTGCGCTACATGATTTTTGAATTGCCCAATGCACCAGGAACGTTCAGCGAGCGTGCCAATCACATCAAAGCGCTAGTGAGCGAACTCAATGTTTCATGGTTGCGTGCCGTCGATCAATTTCCTGTCGCTGATACGGCCGCCCTGATGAATCTGTTCAAACGCTACGTTAAGGACGGTGCCGAAGGGCTGATGTTGCATCGCGCCGATGCGCTCTATGTGACCGGGCGTTCGGATGTTTTGCTTAAACTAAAACCTTTGCCGGATGCCGAAGCGAGGGTGATTGCTTATGTGGCGGGCAAGGGGCGATTTGTAGGGCGCATAGGCGCGCTGGAAGTTGAAATGAGCGATGGCAAACGCTTTCGGATTGGCAGCGGTTTAAGTGATGCCGATCGCTCGAATCCGCCGCCGATAGGGAGCTTGGTGACATATCGTTACCAGGAATTAACAGCCAATGGGATACCGCGATTTCCGCGTTACTGGCGCGTACGTGAGGAGTTTTGATTCCCCGCTGAATGCCGCCTACTGAACCAAAACCTCATGCGGCGAACGTCCAAGTTTTCGGCTTAAGATTTTGACGACCTGATCGTCGGTTCGCATTGATACCAAAGTGGCGAGCTCTTTGTCGGCCAGCTTTTGTTGCCCATTGCGCCAATAGGCAATCGCCAGATAGCGGTGAATTTCTTCAAATCCGGTAGTCAGTGATTCAGCGCGCTCAAGCGCGTCAATGGCTTTGGAATAGCGATTTTGTTGCAAATGATCCAGCCCGATACCGAGCCAAAAATACGGATCTTCGTCATCGTGCTTGCGTAGCTTTTCAGCGACTGCACTAGCTTCCGCTGCACGCCCCTGCGCCACCAGTAATTTGTGCAAAGTACGCAATGGGGCATCCGAGCGCTCGTTCAAGGCCATCGCGTGATGCAATAAATCTTCGGCAGCGCCGGTCATCCCTCGTCGATTGTAGAGTTGAGCGAGATTGCTATAGGCGCCAGCAAATGTTGGATCCGCAGTAATCGCCGCTTTGAAGTAAGCATAGGCTTTGTGGTCGTCTTTACTGGCCAAAAATTCGGACGCACGATTGTTGTAAAAGCGCGCCACAATCTGATCGTCGGAGAGATCTGTGCCGTGCTGGCGTGAGCCAATTTGCGGCTCGAAATCGATGATGACACCACCCGTGCCAAAACTACGCCCGTTAATCAACAGCGGCGAAGTATTGTGTACAAACACGTTGACATGTCCGCTGATGAAATCAACACCACCGCGCCGATCAACCGCCACCGGCACGCGCACTTCTTGCATTGTCGCGTCAATGCCCAGAGCTTTTGACGCAGCATAGGTGAGCAGGGTCAGTGACAGGCAATCGCCTTGTTTCTTTTGCCAAGTTTCGGCAGCGCTGGTCGAGTGACCGGCCGTGTAGGTTATGCGAATCCCTTTTTGGCTGAACAGCATGGAACCGAGATCTTCAAGGCGGCGGTCAGTGGTGAAAATACTGTGATTCTTTGCCGTGAGCATCGCCATCAATTCGGGATCGAGCGCAAACAACATTTCCTTGGTTTCGATCACATCGCTAGCCTTGTAATCGAAATTTTGATCGTGCCACAACACGTTAGCAGCCAGTGGTGCTAAAGGTGGCGTGGTCGTGCATGCGAAATTAACTAGCGCAGCGGCGAGGATGAAAATTGTTTTTAGCTTCAAAGGGTTTCTCCCCAACGAGGTCGTTGCGAACTTGTTGCAATCTCGCGACAAGTATCCTCTTGCTAGTTGCTGGGGTCAAACTGGCTTGCGCGTTTGCCGCGTTTGCCAGTTGGTGCTGGCGACACGCCGTCATCACTGTCTAGAGCGGCATGGCAATAAATTTCATCGCCGCTGCGACCGTGCTCTGTGGGTCTTCCTCATGCGGCACATGGCCTAGACCTTCAAAAATTTGTAGCTGACTGCCGGCGATGTCGCGATGAAAATGATGTGCGTTTGCTACTGGGACGAGGTGATCGTGGCTGCCCCACAAAATCAGTGTGGGTAATTTGAGTGTGGCAATTTTCTCCGCTTGATCGCCGCGTTGCATTTGAGAAAAACGCAGCCCAAGTGCGCGCCGATTACCTTCGCGCAGCGACAAATCGTAGTAGCGATCTACCAGCGCGTCAGTTACTTTTGATGGGTCGCCATAGACGTTTTTCACACTGCCTTCAATCAAGCTACGCGGCAAAATTTTGCTCATCAACTGATTGATGACCGGCATCTGCGCGATGCGGAAGCCGAGCGGAATCGAGGCTGATGTGAATGCATAACCGGCAGCATCAACCAGGATCAAGCGTTCGATGCGTTCAGGGTAGGTGGCGGCAGTGGCCCAGGCAATATTTCCGCCGAGCGAATTGCCGACCAGAATTACTTTTTTGACGTTCAAGGCATCGAGCGTGGCGGCGACGAACTTGGTGTAGCTGGCGAGTCGATAGTCGTCGTCTGGTGCGGGACCGGTGAGGCCGAATCCAGGCAGGTCAAACCGCATTACGCGGCGCTCTTTTGCCATCACACTGACCCAACCATCCCAGGTGTGCAAACTGGCAGAGGTGCCATGCAGCAAGACGATGGATGTCAGATCATTTTTCGGTCCTTCATCGCGCAGATGAACTTGCATCCCATTGATAGCGACAAAGGTCGATGGTGACGTCGCCCAACGCGTTTTGAGTGCGTCGACGGGGATATCGGGTGCCCAGAATGCAATAAGCACGCCGATCACCGTCACGAAAATTGTGGCGAGCAAGGCTAGTGAAACTCGAACAATGAGGCGCATACGAAATGACTTTCTGTTGATAGGGCGTTGGCAAACTATAACGCGGCGTTGAGCAATTGTTCAGCTGTTTGGCGCGCCGAGCAAAGCCAAAATTAACGGAACGCTGATTGCCGCGAAGACCGCTGAAAGGATGAGGCTGGAAGCCACCGGTGCTTCCATAGTGCGAAATTGTTTGGCCATCAAATACACATTCACACCGACCGGTAGTGCGGCCAGCAGCACCACAACTTGCGTTTCCAAATGTGGCAGGCCGAGCATGCGTGCCAATAACCAAACGATCAAAGGTTGCAGCACCAACTTGAATCCACAAATCGCCAAACTTTGTGGCCAGCTTGCGCGCACACCGTAATCGGCCAAACCCATACCGAGCGCCAGCAATGCCAAGGGCGCAGCGGTTTGCGCGAGCATGCTCAAAGGCACGTCGACGAGCGACGGGATGGTAAAACTCAAAAGACCAAACACGGTGCCCGAAACGATGGAAGCGACCACTGGATTGGTCGCTACGCTAAATGCGGTTTTGCCAATTCCCGCCAGCGAGAATTCGCCGTGTATCGCCCATTCGACCGACACCGTTACCAGCGTCCACAAGGTCAGCGCATTGAACACCAACACCAGCGCGACGGTTGGCATGGCGACGGTGCCGAATGCGGCAGTTGCCAAGGGAATTCCGAGCAAGACATTATTGGAAAACACGCCACCTAGGGCGAACACTGATTGCGCTGTGCCATCAAGCTGAAACAGGCGCCGACTGGTGATACGCCCCAAAGTGAACACAATCAGGCAACTACCGAAGTAAGCCAGCAGCAGGCGGGTATCCACCGGCGGCAAGTGCGACAAATTGCTCATCAGGCGGAACAGCATGGCCGGCAAAGCGCCAAGGAAAACAAAGCGGGTGAGCAAGTCAGCGTATTTCTTCGGGCAACGTGCAAAGCGCACCAGCATGAATCCCAGCGCAATGATGGCAAATTGGGGTGCGGCGAGAGAGAATTGATGGAGAAAGCTGTTCATGAACGAGCGGATAGTTTGGCGACGAGTTTGTAATACGGTGGCAATTAAAATCGCAGCCTGATCTCAGTTGGTGCTGGTAACACGCCGTCGTGCGTGAGACACTGCATTCCTCAATCTTAACCCGTTCAATCTCATGGCCGGAAATCCTGAAATCACCAACATGGCGTTGTTTTGCGACTTTGAAAACATCGCGCTCGGTGTACGCGATGCCAAGTACGCACAGTTCGACATCAAGAAAGTCCTCGAACGCTTGCTGCTCAAGGGCAGCATCGTGGTCAAGAAAGCTTATTGCGATTGGGCGCGCTACAAGGATTTCAAGGCGCCGATGCACGAAGCGGCGTTCGAGCTAATCGAGATCCCGCATGTCAGACAATCAGGCAAGAATTCTGCCGATATCCGCATGGTGGTAGATGCGCTCGACCTTTGCTATACCAAGGCGCACGTCGATACCTTTGTCATCATCAGCGGCGATTCGGATTTCTCGCCACTGGTTTCCAAGCTACGCGAAAACAACAAACGGGTGATTGGTGTCGGGGTGAAAGCGGCTACTTCCGATTTGCTTTCGGCCAATTGCGATGAGTTTATTTTCTACGATGATTTGGTGCGGGAATTGGAAGCCAAGACCAAGCGCATTGCCAAAAAAACACCGGCGAAAACTGAGCCGAAAAAAGTAACTGAAGCGAAAGCTGGCGACGAAAAACCGGAAGTTCCGAAACGCGAAGGTGCGCGCGAAGAAGCTCTCGATTTGCTAGTCGAAACTGTCGAAGCGATGATCGCCGAACGCGGCGAAGAAAAAATTTGGGGTTCGATGGTCAAGCCGACTCTGCAACGCCGTAAGCCAGGCTTCACCGAGTCCTACTATGGGTATCGTTCGTTTCGCGACCTGCTTGAAGACGCAAAAAAGCGCAAGCTGTTGGAAGTGGAAAGAGATGAAAAGTCCGGCCAGTATTTGATTCGTCTACCAGCGGACGAATGAGAAGAAAAGCATGACCTTGATTCCCGGAATCCGACCCGAGCAGTCGGTCGAGTTGCTCAAAGAACTGCATATCCTGACCCGCGACGGCAAGCTCAATCAAGACTCGCGGCGCAAGCTCAAGCAGGTTTATCACCTCTATCAATTCATCGAACCCTTGCTGGTCGAAGTCCTCGCCGATCAAGGTGACGTCAGCCTTGCCGATCATGGGGCAGGGAAGTCCTACCTCGGTTTTATTCTTTATGACTTGTTCCTGAAAAACAAAACTGTCGGTCAAATTTACGGCATCGAAACGCGCAGCGAATTGGTCGACAAATCCCGCGAACTGGCGCAGCGATTGGAATTTTCGCGCATGCATTTTCTCAATCTGTCGGTTACCGAATCCGCAACGGACACCTCATTGCCGAACAACATTGATATCGTCACCGCGCTACACGCCTGCGACACCGCGACCGACGATGCGATACGTTTTGCGCTGGAAAAAGATGCCCGTTTCATCGTGCTGGTGCCGTGCTGTCAAGCCGAAGTCGCCATCGCATTACGCAAAAATAAAAACGAATCCTTCGCCCGCACCGCGCTTTCCGAACTCTGGCGACATCCGCTACACACTCGCGAATTCGGCAGCCAAGTGACCAACGCCTTGCGTTGTTTGCTACTCGAAATGCATGGCTACAAAATTACCGTCACCGAGCTAACCGGCTGGGAGCATTCAATGAAAAATGAACTCATCATCGCCCGCCGAGCAGGCGCACCACGCGGCAACGCCCGCGAGCGCAGTCAGGCAATTTTGCAGATGTTGAATCTTGAGGAAATGAGCGGGCGGTTTTGCTACTGAGACCAGTTGGTGCTGGTGTGCAGTGTCGGCTTTGCACAGCCGACCCGCTCTGCAGGCGCAAAGCAGTGCTTTGCGAAACCTCTGCGCCGCCGCCGTTCAGTTGCCAAACAGCGCTACTCGTTTGAGTTCTGCGCAAACACCCATACTTAAGTTTTCTATGTAACTCACAAGCAGCATCGCCCCATGGAATTTTCCGACATCAGCCGCACCATTCAAACCGACGCAGCTTTGGTCGCGTTTTTCAACGTGCTGCTGCAACAGCTTGGCCTTCCAGTTCCCGCTGTACCGACCTTGATGGTGATAGGCAGCCTCGCGGTGATGCCTTCGACGGTACTGCTCACGCTCACGGCCGCCGTCGCCGCATCGGTAATCGCCGACGCACTTTGGTATGGCGCAGGTCGCGTGTTTGGCTATCGTTTGCTCAATGGCCTGTGCCGTCTGTCGATCAATCCGGGTTCCTGCGTTACGCAAACCGAGTCCCGCTTTGCACGCTGGGGCGTTTGGTCATTGGTTATCGCCAAATTCATTCCCGGCTTCTCCACCGTCGCGCCGCCGATTGCAGGCGCATTAAGAATGCCAATCGCCAGCTTTCTGTTGGCCTCCGGCATCGGCGCGGCTCTATGGGCGGGATTGGCGCTGACAGCCGGCTGGTTGGCGCGTGAGGAATTGCAAGGTTTGCTGCTTTTTTTCGGCAACAACGGCACCAGCGTGATTGTCATTGCAGTGGTCATTGTCAGCGTTTGGATACTGTGGAAATTCTGGCAGAAATACCGCTTTGAGAAACTCGCCGCGATTCCACGTATCAAGATTGACGAATTGATGAAGCTGATGAAATCCGATTCCCCGCCGTTGTTGCTGGATCTTCGCGGAGCAATATTGATAGCAGAAGGCTTAACGATCGACGGCGCGACCGTAGCCGAACATGACAATCTGGCAAGCGTCGTTGGTGGCTGGCCAATAGACAGGCTGGTAGTCACGCTGTGTGCCTGCCCGCAAGATGCCGGCGCGGTGCAGGCAGCGCAAGCGATTAAGGCGATGGGTTATCGGCACGTGAAGCCCTTGGATGGTGGCTTTGAGGCCTGGCTGGCGTTCAAAAAAAGTACCTAAATTTTTATCTGTCTTTGGTGCTTATGAAACGCCGTAACCGATCTACTTCATCGCCGCACCAATCGCCTGGCGTACAGGAATTCCCGTCGGGTCGAAATCTTTCAGGCAATGCACATTGATGCCAAAAGTATCCGGCGTCACACGTTTGCGGTGAAAGGGATAGATGCCGCAGATTTTGCAGAAAAAATGCCTGGCGGTCATGGTGTGAAACTGATACTCGGTGAGAAACTCCGCGCCTGAAATCAATTTGAATTGTGCTTCGGCTACCTTCACCATCAGGGCATTTTTGCGTTTGCAAATCGAACAGTCGCACATTGTGAGTTCGGGAAAATCCGTCTCGATTTCAAACTGAACATTGCCGCAATGGCAACTGCCCTGATAGCGTCTGCAAGCTTGATTGTTCATTGTCTGCATCCTGATTCTGTCAGTTGGTGCTGGTGACACGCCGCTATGCAATACCAAGCTTCGCACGCGTGCGCTTGCTCAATGATTCCACTGCGCGCTGATACGACCATGCCACCAACTCGCGTAAATAGTCCGTTGGCAAAGTCTGAACATTGACTACCGTAACCCAATGAAAGCGTCCCATGTAACGCGCCGGCTTTACTCCAGACATGTCGGTAAGCTCAAGAAAACGATCTGGTGTGACACGAAAACTGAAACGCCAGCGCTCGGGTTCGCTGGTTTTGAAGTAGGCAAAGAATTTTCCGCCCACGGAGTAAACCAGTACATTGCTTGGATCTTCATGCAGCTTGACCATCGTGGCCGGAAATTCGCTGCAAAACCGTTTCAACTGCAGCGTATTCATGATGCCTTGGCGAACCCCTATCTGGCGCTGGCAGACCAGCGTTTCAGATGTCTGGTGCGGCCCGCAAACATCCTGGCCACAAACCCGGGAAATCCCATATCGCCAAGCTTTGTCGCTACCAATGCAGTCATCGCATCCACGGTGATATCCGGCTGCAAAAATTTGCCGTCGGCATAGCAATGACTGCAATACAAGCTACTAAGCGTCCCGTCAGACTCGCTACCGCCACCTTTTGCATCTCTTTTCATTGGCATTCCGCAACTCTGACAATTGTTTCCCATGTCATTTGCCTTTCATTGTGGATGAGGAAAAGTATCGCGAAGCGTAAATGCGTCTCCGGTCGGACCGTTTGTGCGTAGCCGTTCAAGTCGCGCAATCGCCTCGGCTTCGGTAGGTCGATGCCCACCGGGCACCCACCACAATACGAGATGTGCCTCGCGCATTTTGTCAAACCACTCCCTGCGTCGGCGCATGATTTCTACATGTCCCGCCCCGTAAACATAAGCACTCAAGGAGGCAACATCCTGCCACACGGAAATATTGATTAAAACATCGTCACCCATCGGGCGTAAGCCGGTCGCATCGCCATCGTCGGTTTGCAAGCGCCAAACAAACCCTGCCGAACTCTCTGCCAGCGCATTGATACGCTCCAGATTGGCGACAAAATCCGCCATGATCGGCGACTCAAGCGGCTCCTTCATCAGCGCGATATTCAACTGCGCGAGTTCAAACTTGGCCATTTGAATTGTTCACTTATTTGCAAAGGCAGCGAGCATTGCGCCCATTTTTTGATGGATTAAATTGACCGCTTTGATCGGGCGCAGCATGACTTTGAAATCGACAACCTGTCCGTCGCTATTCCATTTCATCATGTCGACACCGTTAACTTTGATGCCATCAATCTCGACTTCAAATTCCAGCACGGCATCGTTGTCGCCTACGACTTCGCGCACGTAGCGAAACGTGTCGTTGTAAAACACCTGGAACGCGGCGGAGAGATAGAGCGTGGTTAATGGCTTACCGACCTGCGGCGCATGCACCACGGGCGAATGAAAAACCACCGTGTCGGCGAGCAGTACAGCAAGCCCTGCGGGATTTTGTTTGCTTAGGATTTGATGCCAAAGTTCGAGTGCATTGATGGTCATGCAAAATCTCCTGATTTGAATTTGTTGAATCGCTGATGGTCTTCAAACACCACTACAATTTGCCACCGAATATTTTTACAACATACCTTGACCAATATGCAACCCATAGCACCGCTACAAAAATCTACCGCCATTTTTCATCAAGATGGCGCGTTATCTCGTGGCTACGGCAAACTCTCCGGTGTGATTGCCTTTGTTTTGGCGAGCTTGTGTTTCTTGGGCGTGCTGGCATTTCACTATCCCGAATATTTGACCACACCGGAGTTACGCAAAAATTACTCAGTCGATGTGTTGCGGTTGGTTATGCTCTGGGCGATGATTATTTCAGGCGGTCTGGCGCTGGCGAATCTGCTGCGGCGACGCAATCGTTGGCTCAATGGCACAGCGTTTGTGTTGATTGCGCTGACCGTCGCGTTGGGTGGGCATCAAGTGCCGGTGGGCGATTTCCCCGATCACACACCTTACATCGGCCTCGATTGGTTCATCCTTGATTTACTCGGCTCGACGCTGATTTTTGTGGCGTTTGAAAAGCTCAGGCCAATTTATCCGCAGCCGGTTTTTCGTCCGGGTTGGCAAACTGATTTCACCCATTTCGTGGTCAATCACTTCCTGGTTGGTCTGGTTTTACTCATCGTTAATTTTCTGATTCATCGGTTTTTCGGCTGGGCCAAAGTGGATGCCTTGCAAAGACTAATCGCCGATCTACCATTTTTTGCCGAGCTATTTTTGATCTTGCTGGCCGCCGACATCGTGCAGTACTGGACTCACCGTGCGTATCACGAGGTGCCCTTTTTGTGGCGCTTCCATGCGATTCATCGCAGCGCCGAATATATGGATTGGATGGCCGGTTCGCGGCTGCATATGTTTGAACTCGTTTTCACTCGCGTCTCGGTGCTGGGGATTATTTACGCGCTTGGATTTTCCAAGTCAGTGATGGATGCCTACATCATCATCGTTGGATTTCAAGCGGTATTCAATCACGCCAATGTGCGCCTGCCGATAATTTTTGGTCGCGCACCGCTCAAATATCTGCTGGTCACACCTGACTTCCATCATTGGCATCACAGCTCGGAACAAGTGGCGCTTGATCGAAACTACGCCGCACATTTTGCCTTTATCGATTATCTGTTTGGCACTGCGGTGAAATCAGATCAAAGATTTCCCGATAAATATGGCGTGCTTGGTGATTACATGCCCGATGGATTTTTGCAGCAACAGACGTTTCCGTTTACCTGGAAGGGTTGATTTGCGTACACGCCAGTTGGTGCTGGTAACACGCCGTTAAAAAACCTAGGTTCCGAAAGCCGCTCTCACCGCTTCGATTCGCGCACGATTCACGCCAAAATCTTTGTGTCCCAGGCGTGATGCTGAACGCACTTGAATCACGCCCGCTTTTTCATCGAGATAGAACTCCACATCATCGACAAAGCCGAGCAATTTCGAGGTGTATTCGGCGTACAGATACCCCGGTTTGCTCTCAATCACCACGGCGGTTTGCATGCCGCTGACGATATTTTTGAGCCGCACAAATGCTGCTTGTCCATCGCCGGTATAGGCTAGCGGCGCGATCTGGTGATATTCGGTGGTCACCTGACTGCTCACACAATTCGGCGAGCTCGGTGCCGGTTTAAGTTTGCCATCTTGCACGCCTAAGCCAACCGGGTGCTTGCCTGTGAGTAGTCCCATTTGTCCTCCAAGTATCAATGCTGCAATCAAGATGCCAAAACCAATCAACAAATACCGTGCCACGGTTGCAAAACGTGAAGCGTTAGACGTGGTCTGACTCATTTGGATTCTCCTTAAATCGCTGGTGCGGGGAAGCATAACATCAGGCTGATTTTGCGTTACATGTTGAGCTACATGTTGTGTCATTGGGCCATCTTCTCGCTCACGCAATTTCCGAAGACTTCCAATCGCTGCGGTATCATATATGGGCTCAAACCTACCAACCTACCTGCCAAATCGGCATCGCTCTCGCAGCACCGCCAACAATCCCAAAATCAGGAGAACCCCATGGGCCAATACACCGCGCCGCTTCGCGACATTCAATTTGTGATGCACGAATTGCTCGACATCACCAGCGTGCTCAAACAAATCCCCCAGCACGTCGACGTAGACGCCGACGTGATTAACCAAGTGGTGGAAGAGGGTGGCAAATTCGCTGCCAAAGTGCTTTTCCCGCTCAACCA
This sequence comes from Rhodocyclaceae bacterium, assembly GCA_025361105.1. Taxonomy (GTDB): domain Bacteria; phylum Pseudomonadota; class Gammaproteobacteria; order Burkholderiales; family Rhodocyclaceae; genus JADKHX01. The sequence continues at coordinate 16,795 of JANYAW010000133.1, forward strand.
AATCGGCGATCGTGAAGGTTGCCATCTGGATACCACCACACATAAAGTCACCACGCCGACAGGGTTTGCCGATGCCTATCGGCAATTTGTCGACGGTGGTTGGGGGGCATTGGCTTGCGATCCGGAATACGGCGGCCAGGGCTTGCCGGTATTCGTCAATAACTGTATTTACGAAATGATGAACTCGGCCAACCAAGCCTGGACCATGTATCCCGGCCTCTCGCACGGCGCTTATGAGTGCATCCACGCGCACGGCACACCCGAGCAAAAAACGACCTATTTGCCACACCTTACCTCGGGTGAGTGGACAGGAACCATGTGCTTGACCGAATCACATTGCGGTACCGATTTGGGCTTGCTGCGCACCAAAGCCGAGCCGCAGATGGACGGTTCCTATAAGCTCACCGGTGGCAAAATTTTCATCTCCGCTGGCGAGCATGAAATGAGCAGCAACATCGTGCACCTGGTGCTGGCACGTTTGCCCGGTGCACCCAAAGGCACCAAGGGAATTTCACTGTTCATTGTGCCGAAATATCTTCCCAATGCTGATGGCTCGGTCGGTGCGCGCAACACAATTACCTGTGGTGCGATTGAAGAAAAAATGGGCATCCATGGCAACTCGACTTGCCAGATGAATTTGGATGAAGCTACCGGTTGGCTGATTGGCGAAGGCGGTAAAGGCTTGAATGCCATGTTCGTGATGATGAATGCGGCGCGCTTGGGTGTAGGCATGCAGTCATTGGGCCTGACCGAAGTGTCTTATCAAAACGCGCTGGTGTATGCCAAAGATCGCCTGCAAATGCGTTCACTTTCCGGCCCCAAGGCGCCGGATAAGGAAGCCGATCCCATCATCGTGCATCCCGATGTGCGGCGCATGCTGCTCTCCAACAAAGCCTATGCCGAAGGCGGCCGTGCCTTCACTTATTTCATCGCCATGCAAATCGATTTGGAATTGGGTCACCCCGATCCGGCAGTGCGCAAAGACGCGGGCGATTTGGTTGCATTGCTAACGCCGATAGTCAAGGCTTTCGTGACCGAGAACGGCTGGATAGGTACTTCGGAAGCCATGCAGGTCTTCGGCGGCCATGGCTACATAAGCGAGTGGGGCATGGAGCAATATGTTCGTGATGCGCGCATCAACATGATCTACGAAGGTACCAATGCGATTCAATCGCTGGATTTGCTTGGCCGAAAAATCCTTCCCGACAATGGTGCCAAGCTGAAAAAATTTGGCGCACTGGTGGAAGCCTTCATCAAGGAAAACATGGCCGACGAGGCGATGAAGGAATTCATTGAGCCTTTGGCGGATGTGGCCGAAAAAGTGGGCAAGCTAACCATGGAAATCGGCATGAAAGCTTTCCAGAATCCGGACGAAGTCGGTGCTGCCGCCGTGCCGTATTTGCGCGTGGTCGGGCACATGGTGTATTCCTACTTCTTCGCCCGTATGGCGAAAATCGCACTGGCCAAACAAGCTTCGGGCGACACGTTTTATGTGGCCAAACTGGCGACGACGCGGTTTTACTTTGCGCGCTTGCTGCCGGAAATCGCCATGCTGGTGCGGCAGGCGCGCTCGGGTTCAAAAGTCTTGCTGGATCTGGATGCTGCCTTGTTTTGATTGGCCTGATCGTTGCGCATGTCCACGGCAGTACTGGAAGCAGGCGTTGATGGCGCAACGGTTTCGCAATAGGTGTCGGCTAAGCAAAACCGACACAACACTTGGCTGATAAATGGGTCATTCCGTCATCGGTATCGCTGCACAATATGCTGACCAGACCGACATGCACATGCGCGTCGCGGCGGATATATCGACCACCAGTGCCGGTATCTTCACGTTGTTGGCACGGAATCAAGTATCACCTGTCTCCAACATGAAACGTCTCCTTTTATTAGGCGGCGCAAATCCCCCTCAGATCAGCACTGAGTAATGTCATCACCAAGCGCTCTAGTGGTTTTGGCTTTTTCAAATTTGCAAATAAATAAATTTCGATTTACACAACTTATACAGACCTTACCCACAACTTATCCAAAGGCATCCACAAAATCCGCGACTAAACTTTCGTCGTCTTGATGGAGGTTAACTATGGTTCAAGTTCGCAATTCACCCACCGCGCAGCTGGTTGATCAGCAAATCTCTGCGCTGCGTTTGCCGCCGCATTCCGTCGAGGCAGAGCAAGCGCTGATTGGTGGATTGTTGCTCGACAATTCGGCTTGGGATCGAATTGCCGATGTGGTGCGTGAAGGTGATTTTTATCGCGATGATCACCGTCGAATTTTTCGGCATATTGGCAAACTTTGTCAGCTCGCCAAACCCGCCGATGTCGTCACCGTCTATGAGTCGATAGAAAAGTCCAACGAGGTCGATCAGACCGGCGGCTTGTCCTATTTGGCCGAGATCGCCCACTCCACTCCGACGGCGGCGAATATCCGGCGCTATGCCGAGATCGTGCACGAGCGCGCGGTGTTGCGCAAACTGGTCACGGTGGGCGATGAAATCGCCGGCCAGGCACTCAATCCGGCGGGTCGCGATGTCAGGGATTTGCTTGACGATGCCGAACGCCGCATATTTGAAATCGCCGAAGCTGGCGCGCTCAACCAGCAAGGTTTTGTGCCGATACAACCGCTGGTTGGCGAAGTCGTTTCGCAGATAGAAATGTTGCTTGCACGCGACAGCCAAACCGACATCACCGGCCTGCCGACGGGTTTTGCCGATCTCGACAAACTCACCTCCGGCTTGCAACCTGGCGACATGATTGTCGTCGCTGGTCGTCCATCGATGGGCAAGACGGCGTTCGCCCTGAACATCGCCGAACACGTCGGTGTCGATCTGCGTTTGCCGGTGGCAATTTTCAGTCTGGAAATGTCCGGCCCGCAATTGGCCACACGTTTCTTGTCGTCGGTCGGGCGCATCGATCAGGGCAAACTCAGGAACGGTAAACTTACCGATGACGACTGGGACAGGCTCACTCATGCCTTGGGTAAGCTGCACGACGCACCAATACATATTGATGAAACCGGCGCGATAAACCCGACAGAACTTCGCGCACGAGCCAGACGCTTGCATCGCCAATGCGGCAAGCTCGGTTTAATTGTGATCGACTATTTGCAGTTGATGAGCACCGGCCGCAATGTAGAAAATCGCGCCACAGAATTGTCCGAAATTTCGCGCTCGGTAAAAGCGCTGGCGAAAGAATTGCAAGTGCCGATCATCGCGCTCTCGCAACTCTCGCGAAAAGTCGAAGAGCGCAACGACAAACGCCCCTTGATGAGTGATCTACGCGAATCCGGTGCCATCGAACAAGATGCTGACATCATCATGATGATGTACCGCGAGGAGTACTACAACAAAGACACGCAAGACAAAGGTAGCGCCGAAGTCATCATCGGCAAACATCGTAACGGGCCGACCGGCACGGTTCGACTAACCTTCCTTGGCGAATACACGAAGTTTCAGAATCATGCGGGTGGGGCGTACTAGGAATTGCGCGACTTATCAGTTGGTGCTGGTGACACGCCGTTATCGAAAGTCTGACCCCTAAAGCACTTCCCCCGCATGATCCGCCAGCCGCGAGCGTTCGCCGCGCTGCAAGGTTACATGCCCTGAATGCGCCCAGCCCTTGAATCGATCGACGACGTAGGTTAGACCCGAG
>JANYAW010000170.1 GCA_025361105.1 Rhodocyclaceae bacterium
GATGGGTATCAATCTGTCCTCATTCTTTGTCGCCTGCATGGTTTGTCACGGCGAATTGGCCGCGATCAAGCCGCATCCGGCGCAGCTCACGACTTATTTTCTGATGCTCGCCACCGGCGGTGCATTGGGTGGATTGTTTGTTGGCATCGTCGCGCCGTATTGCTTCAACAGCAATTTTGAATTGTCGATAGGTTTGGTGCTCACGGCGCTGGTCATCACGCTGGTGGTTTTGCGCGGGCACGAATTTTCAAGCTCGACTCGCCGCGCAATCGCCTGGGTGACCGCGATGTCCATCGTCGTCGCGATTGCCTATGTGCGTATTGACGATCATCTCTACGAATTGGCCGATGCCAAAGTCACTGCGCGTAATTTCTACGGCACGCTGCGCGTGTTCAATGGCGGTGAAGGTGTCGATGCGCGGCGCACTTTGATGCATGGCCAGATTGTCCATGGCCGACAATTCGCAATTGCAGAACGTGAGGATTTGCCGACCGCATATTACAGCGAAGAATCTGGTGTCGGGCGTGCGCTATTGGCCAAGAAAGCGCAGTTCCCCAACAGTCCTTTGCATGTCGGCGTGGTTGGCGTGGGAGTTGGTACTTTGCTGACCTATGGTCGTCCCGGGGATATGTACCGGATGTATGACATCGACCCACTGGTGATTCATCTGGCGCGCACGGAATTCACTTTTTTCGCCCATACCAAAGCCAGCACCGAAGTAGTGATTGCCGATGCGCGCCTGGCATTGGAGCGCGAAGACTCGCAACAGTTTGATGTGCTGGTGGTGGACGCGTTTTCCGGCGACGCGGTGCCAATACATCTGCTGACCAAAGAAGCTTTCGCCGTGTATTTCAAACACCTCAAACCCGACGGCGTGCTGGCCGTGCATGTGACCAATCGCTTTCTTGATCTGATGCCGGTGGTGAAAACTGCGGCGGATAGTTTCGGCAAACAGGCGCGACTGGTGAATTTTGAAGGCGACAGTGATCGCCTGATTTTCCGTTCAAACTGGGTGCTGCTACACGCCAATGCAGATTTCTTTACTGGCGCCGAATTCAAGGATGTCGCGAAGCCTATCGAGGTTCGTTCCGGTTTTCGGATTTGGGACGACAACTACAGCAGCGTACTGGCAGTGCTCAAGTAGCGCTCGCCGGAAATTATTGAGTGCCGCGTAACTTTGATCTTGCCCCCGAAAGGCGCACTCCATTGCTGATGGTTAAGCTGAGGCGATGGAATGCGGCCGAGCAGCACGACAAAATGTCCGCATAATGGCAGCCTATGGACTACGGAAAACAGGGGCAAAATCAGTTCCTGCACATCGAAGAATCTGCTAAACCGGCATTGCGGAGAAAATCGCGATGAGCGCGCCTGTGCAGCCAAACCAGACTCGCGACTTGGCCACCGTTGAGCTGTCGGTGGGAGGGATGACCTGCGCCAACTGTGCAGCGCGGATAGAAAAACAGCTTAACGCAATGCCTAATGTCGAGGCAGTGGTTAACTTCGCTGCCGAGCGCGCGCATGTTCGTTATACCGATGACATCACCATCGACGACTTGCTGGCGACGGTGACCAAAGCCGGTTATCGGGCGCATTTATCGACCACTGACACGCGCGCTGCAGAGAACCAGCGCAAGCTCGCCGCCAACGCCGAAGAACTACGACGATTCAAAATTTCCGCCGCGTTGACGTTGCCACTGCTGGCGCAAATGATCTTCATGTTTGGCCAAAATTCGCATACCGATATGCTGCCGCGCTGGTTGCAAATGGCCTTCGCGACACCGGTTCAGTTCTGGATTGGTTGGCGTTTTTATGTTGGCGGATTGAACGCGCTACGTGGCGGTTCGGGCAACATGGATGTGTTGGTCGCGCTGGGTACCAGCATGGCGTGGCTGCTCTCTGCCGTGGTCACCGTATTTGGTTTGCAGCATCAACACGTTTATTTTGAAGCTTCAGCGACGGTGATTACGCTGGTGTTGCTGGGCAAGATTTTGGAATCGCGAGCCAAATCAAAAACCACTGCGGCAATTGAATCATTGATTGGTTTGCAGCCGCAAACGGCACGCATAGAGAAAGACGGCGAGCTGCATGATGTGCCAGTGGCGAGTCTGATTCCGGGCGATGTGTTTGTCGTCCGTGGCGGCGAAGCGGTGCCGGTGGATGGGGTGATTGTGACGGGTGATTCAGCGATCAATGAAGCCATGCTGACGGGCGAAAGTTTACCGGTGACTAAAACGACAGGCGACAAAGTATTCGCCGCGACGCTCAATGGCGACGGCCTGTTACGTTGCCGCGCAACCGGTGTCGGCGCACATACATTGCTGGCCGGCATCATCCGTTTGGTCGAAGCCGCGCAAGGCTCACGCGCGCCAGTGCAACGCCTCACCGATAAAGTCGCCGCGATTTTTGTGCCGGTGGTGGTATTCATTTCGCTAGTCACATTAGGTATCGGCTGGTGGTGGATGGCGGATTTTTCCACCGCATTGGTCAACGCTGTGGCCGTCTTGGTCATCGCCTGTCCGTGCGCCTTGGGTCTGGCAACGCCCACCGCCATCATGGTCGGCAGCGGTCAAGGTGCACGCGCGGGCATATTGATACGCAACGCCGAAGCGCTGGAACTGGCGCAGAAAATTACTGTGTTGGCAGTGGACAAAACCGGAACGCTGACCGAAGGAAAACCGGTGGTTACCGAAGTGATTGCCCTACGCGATACGGACTCGCCAGTTGGTGCTGGTGTGCAGTGTCGGCTTAATACAGCCGACCCGCTACGCAGGCACGAAGCAGTGCCTCGTGAAACCCCTGCTCCGCCGCCGTTGTCCACTCACCAAACCCATCTCCTCTACCTCGCCGCCTCTCTGGAACAAAGCTCCACCCACCCGCTCGCTGCCGCCATTACCACGCGAGCGCGGGCGGAAAATATTTCGCTGACCATTCCGAGCAAAACCAACAATCACCCAGGTCTTGGCATCGAAGGTGAAATCGACGGGCATCGCGTGCGCGTCGGGTCATTGAAGTGGCTGACCGAACAAGACATCGATATGCCGCCCAGTGCGGTTTTGCCACCTATCAATGGCAGCGTGATTGCGGTCGCGCAAGACGACGAATTGCTCGGGCTAATTGCCGTCGCCGATGCTGTCCGCCCAAGCTCCGCCGCAGCGGTGGCACGATTGCAAGCGATGAATATCGAGGTGGTGATGCTGACCGGTGACAACGCCGCCACCGCACGCAGCGTGGCCGATGCGGTCGGTATCAAGCACGTCGAAGCCGGAGTTTTACCCGGCGACAAAGCCGCTACCGTGGCGCGACTGAAAACTTCGGGCGCAGTGGTCGGCATGGTCGGCGATGGCATCAACGATGCACCCGCGTTGGCAGCGGCGGATGTCAGCTTCGCGATGGGCGCAGGTGCCGACGTGGCCTTGCAGGCAGCCGATGTAACCTTGATGAAAAACGATCTCAACGCGGTCGCTGATGCAATTGCATTGTCAGCGGCAACTTTGGCAAAAATCCGTCAGAATTTATTCTTCGCATTCATCTTTAATATCGTCGGCATTCCGGCAGCAGCGTTTGGTCTGCTCAATCCGGTGATCGCCGGTGCGGCGATGGCACTAAGCTCGGTGACGGTAGTGAGTAACTCGCTACT
>JANYAW010000203.1 GCA_025361105.1 Rhodocyclaceae bacterium
TTTGCGAATTTCTTCAGGAATCATAGACAGTGTTTGATTGATCCGCATTGTGCGTTCGAGATCCACCGAAAGACTATCGAGAAAAATACTTGACAGCGCATGACCAGCGATTTGCGCCAAGGAAGGATAGCGCTCGGCACCTGGTCGCGCGTCTTCGGTGGTCATGCGACCTGCACCGACCACCAACACTTTGTCCGCACCCAAATGTATCGCTGGCGAAATCGGCGCAATTTGTCGCATCGAGCCATCGCCAAACCATTCGCGATTGACATGTACCGACGGGAAAACAAACGGAATTGCAGAAGATGCCATCAAGTGATCAAGCGTGAGTTTGACGTGTGTACCGACGCGTTGGCTACGTCGCCACGGCTCAAGATCGGCACGTCCTTGAAAGAAGCTCACGCTCTGGCCCGTGGCGTAACCGGAGCAGGTGATACTCACCGAATGCAGTGCGTGATTATCAATCGCGCGTTGAATTTTTTCCAGATCTAAAGTGCGTCGCAAAAGCCTACGCAATGGGGCATTGTCGAGCAATGACCGTGGCGCGCGATGGGTGAGCCAACCAAACGCCAACGCCGACAACCAACGAGCACCAGACATGCCTATGCCGAGCGGATCAGCCCGGTACACCTGATGCGCGCGAAAGTTTGCCCAAACGTGGTTGAGGTGATCAACACCCGCACCAAAATCCTCTGAAAAAACCGCCATCGTTGCGGCGTTGATTGCGCCGGCCGAGGTGCCGCAAATTATTGGAAATGGGTTACGTACCGGATCCGGCAACATCTCGCGAATCGCCTTGAGCACACCCGCTTGATAAGCCGCACGCGCCCCACCGCCAGTAAGAATCAGCGCGGTCTTGGATGACGAGACCGCTGGCGGTGCTGGTGTTTGGATAGGCTCGTCCACCTAGCTTCCCATTTTGTTTTGTTGTTGATGAACTTCGACAGAAATCAGCGCCGTCACATTGACAATACGCCGCACTGTCGCGGTTGGTGTCAGGATATGTGCCGGTGCTGCTGCACCTAACAACACCGGACCAATCGTGAGACCGTCTCCTGCCGCAGTTTTAAGTAAATTAAATGCGATATTGGCCGCATCCAAAGTTGGCATGGCCAATAAATTCGCTTGGCCTTTGAGCGTGGAATTCGGCAGCGCTTGTGACCGTATCGATTCGGACAACGCGGCGTCGCCATGCATTTCGCCGTCGACTTCCAAGTCGGGGGCGATCTCGCGCAATATCGATAATGCTTTACGCATTTTTATCGCCGTCGGTGTGTCTTCAGTGCCAAAGCTCGAATGCGATAGCAACGCGGCTTTTGGCAGCAAACCGAAGCGACGAATTTCTTCACCCGCCAATACCGTCATCTCGGCAACTTGTTCGGCCGTCGGGTCGTAATTCACATAGGTATCGCCAATGAACAAAGTACGTTTTGGCAGAACCAATATATTCATTGCGTAATAGCTTTTGACACCCGTCTTGCGCCCGATAACATCATCGATATAACGCAGATGCAATGAGTGCTTGCCAAATGTGCCGCAAATCAAGCCGTCGGCATAGTTGTGTTTGACCAGCATCGCACCGATCAGTGTAGTGCGGCGGCGCATTTCGCGTTTGGCATATTCGGCACCAATACCGCGCCGGCACATCAGCTCGTGATAGTCCTGCCACAGCTCTTTGTAGCGCGGGTCGGAGTCAGGATTGACCAACTCAAAATGCTCACCGGCACGAATTCGCAAACCATGACGCGCGATACTTTTACTCACGACCTCGGGGCGACCAATCAAAATTGGTTGCGCCAATCCTTCGTCGACCACGGTTTGAATCGCGCGCAACACGCGCTCATCTTCGCCTTCACAAAACACTATCCGCGCTGGATTTTTTTTCGCCGCCGCAAAAACGGGGCGCATAAATAATCCTGTCTGATACACAAAATCACTGAGCTTTTCGCGGTAAGCATCCATGTCCGCAATCGGCCGCGTGGCGACACCCGAATCCATCGCAGCTTGGGCAACCGCTGGCGCGACCATCAAAATCAGACGTGGATCGAAGGGCTTGGGAATTAGATATTCCGGACCGAATGACAAGTCCTCTGTGCCATACGCGGCGCTCACCACTTCGGACTGTTCGGCGTGTGCGAGCTCGGCAATCGCACGCACAGCAGCCAACTTCATGGCTTCGTTAATCGTCGTCGCGCCGACATCCAAAGCGCCACGAAAAATAAATGGAAAACACAAAACGTTATTCACCTGATTCGGATAATCCGAACGCCCTGTGCCGATAATCGCATCGGGGCGCACCGCCTTCGCGTCGCCCGGAAGTATCTCGGGATCAGGATTCGCCATCGCCAAAATCAAGGGATCACGCGCCATCGTTTTGACCATTTCAGGCTTGAGCACGCCTGCCGTCGACAGCCCCAAAAACGCATCCGCATCGACCATCACTTCGGCCAGGGTTTTCGCTTGCGTGACTTGCGCATAGCGCTGCTTGGAAGCATCCAAACCAGCCCGACCTTTTTGAATCACACCCTTGCTATCCACCGCAAAAACATTGGCCGGATCGAGGCCAAGGCTGCACAACAAATCCAAACAGGCGATTGCCGCCGCACCCGCGCCAGAGCACACCAGTTTAATTTTTGCGATGTCTTTATTCACCACCCGCAAACCATTGAGAATCGCCGCGCTGGCAATAATTGCCGTGCCGTGCTGGTCGTCATGAAACACCGGAATTTTCATCCGCTCGCGCAATTTGGCTTCGACATCAAAGCACCGGAGTGCTCAATTCCGCGACGCCGGGCGCGTTCTCAGCGCTGAAAATGACCGGCGTGCTGAGCATCAATGCCGGGGCTATGCTGAACCTCTCTGCCGGTCCCGCAGTGG
>JANYAW010000220.1 GCA_025361105.1 Rhodocyclaceae bacterium
GCTGGCACAATGGGGCAGGTGCAAGGCGAGGGCATGGCCGGTCGATTTTTTCATGCGCTGGGCGCAGGTCTTTTGGAGCGCACCATCTGCTCATCGGCCGGTGGTAAAGGGCTGGAATTGTGCATGGGCAAGGCGGTCGGCATGGACACCGAAGCCGTGCGCGGGGCGAAGCTGATTGTGATTTGGGGCAGCAATCCGATTACCAGCAATGTGCATTTGTGGGCGCAAATTCAACAAGCCAAACGCGATGGCGCGACGCTTTGGGCGATAGATCCGTTTGCCTCCGACAGCGCCGAAAAATGCCATCACCATATCGCGCTACGCCCGGGAACTGATGCGGCGCTGGCCTATGGCATCGCACATATTTTGCAGCGCGATGACATGTTGGACACTGATTACATCGCCCAATACACACGCGGCGCAGAAGAATTTTTGCGTGAAGCCGCGTTGTGGAATCCTGATCGCGTTGCGGCATGGTGCGATATTCCAGTCGAACAAATCGAAGCACTGGCGCTGGCCTATGGCCACACCAAACCCAGCGCCATTCGCCTTAACTACGGCATGCAGCGCGTCGCGGGCGGTGCCGATGCGGTGCGCGCGATTATGGCTTTGCCCGCACTGGCCGGACACTGGCGGGACCTCAGTGGTGGCGCAGTGTTGTCGACCAGCGGCTGGATACCAAAGATGGACGCCTCGCGCCAGGATTTGTTGGGTGCGCGCAAACCGCGCAGTGTGAACATGAGCGCGATTGGTGATGCCTTGCTGGCGACACAAAATCCGATTGAAGCCTTGATTGTCTACAACACCAATCCGATCGCGGTAGCGCCCGACAGCAACAAAGTTCGCGCCGGTTTTGCGCGGGAAGATTTGTTCACCGTGGTGCTGGAGCATTTCCAAACCGACACTGCCGATTACGCCGATATTTTGTTACCCGCGACCACCCAACTTGAGCATTTCGATATTCAGCGCGCTTACGGGCACATGCATTTGCTGCTCAATCGACCAGCGATTGCACCTCTCGGACAAGCGCGATCCAACAGCCGAATTTTTCGTGAATTGACCCAAGCGATGCGGGCGCAATTAGGCGATGAATGCGCCGAGCTAAATCACCCGGCGCTGGAGGCGAGTGACGCGCAAATCGCCGCCGAAGCATTCGATTGGAACAACGCTGCCCTGCAAGGCGAAACCGCTGCAAAGCTGTTCGCGCAAGGCCACAGCCGCTACGCCGCACCTGCCGAAGGTGTCGCACCGTTCGCCCAGGGTAACTTCAAAACGCCCGATGGCAAGTTTTGGTTCACCAACGACAATCTGCCCGAGCCACTGCCGCAGGTGCGACGCAATCACGACGACTGGGAAGGCGAAAGCGCAAAAAAATTTCCACTGCAAGTCATCAGTCCGCCTGCGCGCCATTTGCTTAATAGCAGCTTTGGCAATGTGGCCAGTTTGCGCACACTGGTCGGCGATCCGTCCTTGCTGATTCATCCGCTCGATGCAAAACAACGCGGCATTGTGAGCGGGCAAAATGTGCGCGTATTCAACGCGCGCGGTAGCCATGTGGTCACCGCCGAAGTCACAGCGCGCGCGCGCGTTGGGGTGGTGGTTGCCTACGGCGTGTATTGGCCAAAACACAGCCCGGGTGGCATGAATGGCAACGCCGTCACCAGCCAAGCGCTCACCGACCACGGCGGCGGCGCGACGTTTTACGATTGCTTGGTGGAAGTTGAAGTAGTGAGCTGAGTTTGGCCACCGCCAAATTCAAAGCACCAAGCATTTCCCCTCACGCACCATCGCCTCAAATTTCTCGGCGTTCACCGGCGCAGAAAACAAATAGCCTTGAATTTCATCGCAACCAAGCTGACGCAAAAATTCAAGTTGCTCGACCGATTCGACACCTTCGGCAATCACTTTATGTTTGAGTGCTTTGGACATGCTGACAATTGCGCCGGCAATCGCGCAGTCGTCCAAATCGTCGGGAATGTGGATCACAAAACTTCGGTCGATTTTCAGCGTGTGTATCGGGAAGCGTTTGAGATAGGACAGACTTGAATAGCCGGTGCCGAAATCATCGAGCGACAAATTGATGTCGAGCGCCTTTAATTGATCCATCATGCTGATGACGTGATCGACTTTGCCCATCAGCATACCTTCGGTAATTTCAAGTTCCAGCCAATCGCTGGACAAGCCGTGGCGCTCAAGCAAACTTACAATTCGCTGTGGCAAACCGGGCGAAAAATCGCGCGCGGAAAGATTCACTGCAATCCGTAGCGGCGGCAATCCGGCTTGTTGCCAACGACTGGCCTGTGCGCAAGTTTCTTCCAGTACCCAATGGGTGATTTGCACCACCAAACCGGTTTCTTCGGCCAAGGGAATGAAATCGCCCGGCGAGACCATGCCGCGCTCGGGGTTCTGCCAGCGTACCAAAGCCTCGGCACCAATAATTTTTCCGTCGACCAGTGACACTTTGGGTTGATAGTGCAATTGCAGTTCGCGTCGCTCAATGCCGCGTCGCAGATGCGCCTCCAAACTGAGACGACCGACGGCGCGCAAATTCATGTCGTTGCTGTAAAAGCAAAAGCCATCGGTACCGGATTTTTTGGCACGATACATAGCGATGTCGGCGAGGCGCAACAAAGTGTCGGCGTCGGTGGCATCGTCGGGATAAACGGCGATACCGATGGCCGCGCCAAGCGCCAATTCGGTGTCGTCGATGACCAATGGAACTTCCAATTCAGCGACCAGTTTTTGCGCCACCAAGGCCGCATGTTCGC
>JANYAW010000249.1 GCA_025361105.1 Rhodocyclaceae bacterium
GCGCCGCCGACCACGTCGCCGATACGCTCGCCGTGAAGGTTGAAACGATCAACCAGCCCTTGCAAAGTGGCGGTCAACATTTCTTGATTTGATGCTTGCGAATACACGCCATTGGAGCGCGCAAAGGGAATGCGATTACCACCCAGGATGGCGACGCGACGAATAGTGTTCATGATTTGCTCCTTAGAAAATATGCGACGGCGTACTGTCAGCACCAACTGACGCTGAACTACGCATAAGTGATTTGCCCACGCAGATGCGGTTTGTCGCCCTTTTGATTTCTCACTTCGAACGCTGTGTTGAGTTCGCTATGCGTTGTCCATAGCGATGCTTTGGCCGGCAAAAATAACGGCGTTTTGAATTCAACATTTACCGCCGCCTGATCTATCGGGTAGGGCGGCATGATTTGCGCCAAAGCGCGTGCCTTAGTCCATAGGCCGTGCGCAATCGCCGCACGAAAACCGAATAGCTTGGCCGACAGCGCCGACAGATGTATCGGGTTCATATCGCCAGAGACTTTGCCGTAACGTCGCCCAATATCGCTGGGCGCGGAAATATCTGCCTGACGCGACAAGGGCAAATCTGCATTCAAAGCGCTGACATATTTCTCGCCAACCGGATTTTTTACGCCTATGCGCAGCAAGGTTTGTGTCGCATCCCAGACCAATTCATCGCCGCGCAAAATCTTCATTTCCATATTGAAGACCTGGCCCTTTTCGTGCACCAGCATGTCGCCCGTCGCCACCTCAACGCGCAAGTCGTCACCCGCATTCAAGCGCCGGTGTTGGCGGATGCGATTGGCCAGATGCACGGTGCCCATGCCCGGCCATGGACAGGCGGGAGAAGCGAAAAACGCCATCAGCATGGGAAAGGTCAGCATTTGTGGATAAATAGCCGGTACGCCTTGCGCGGGCGAAAAGCCGCAAACTTTGGCGTAAGCAGCGATATGCGCCGCATCCAGTTTCACGCTCGGCCGGACATAGGTAATCGCCGGAAGGGCGGTCACCGCGCCAGATTTTTTGCGGCTGGACTTTAACGCGGCCAGCCACATCGCCGCGCCACTTATTTCTTCGGTCAGTTCGATAATTTTCATCATGCACCAATCAAACTTTGACCACAGACACGAACCACGTTGCCGGTGAGTCCGCTCGATGCCGGATTGGCGAACCACACAATCGCCTCTGCCACATCAACCGGCAAGCCGCCCTGGCTCATGGAATTCATGCGTCGCCCGGCTTCGCGCATGGCGAAGGGAATCGCTGCGGTCATTTGCGTTTCGATAAATCCCGGCGCGACGGCGTTGATCGTTACACCTCGTTTGGCGAACACCGGCGCAGTGCTTTGCACCATGCCAATCACACCGGCTTTCGACAGTGCGTAATTGGTTTGCCCCATGTTGCCGGCGATGCCGGAAATGGATGACACACAAATAATCCGTGAGCCGCTTTTGAGTGCGCCGGATTCGACCAGCGCATCATTGATACGTTCTTGCGTCGACAGGTTGACGTTCATCACCTGTTGCCAAAAATGCTCTTTCATGTTGGCAATTGTTTTGTCGCGGGTGATGCCGGCGTTGTGCACAATCACGTCCCAGCCGCCATCGGCTTTCGCCGCGTCGACTAATTTTTGTGGTGCGTCCATCCCACCGATGTCCAGCTCAATCGCGGTCGCGCCCAGCTTGGCCGCGATTTCATTCAAGCCCGGTTGTGCTTGCGGCACGTCAAGGCAAATCACTGTCGCGCCTTCGCGCACCATCACTTCGGCAATCGACGCGCCAATGCCGCGCGATGCACCGGTGACGAGAACTTTCTTGCCGACTAGCGATTGATTCCAGTCTGACGGCGTACCGCCGGCACCAACTGACAATCCGATGCGAATCACTTGCGCCGACACATAGGTCGAGCGCGGTGACAACAGGAAACGCAACGTCGATTCGATTTGATCTTCCGCACCTTCCGTCACATAAACCAATTGCACGGCAATCGCGCGCTTCAATTCCTTGGCCAGCGAACGGGTCAAACCTTCAAGCGCGCGCTGCACGGTGGCTTGTCGTGGCGACGCACAAAGTTCAGGTGGACGACCAAAAATTATCACCCGACCACAAGGCAAGACCGCACGCGCCGCGTCGTGGAAAAACCAATACAGGGCTTCGGATTGCGTGCTGTCGGTCATACCGGTCGCGTCAAATACCAACGCTTTGACCTTCTCGCCGGGCTGATCGTCAACACCCCAGCGACCACTCATCAGTCCGGCTTTGTTGGCCAACGGCAACCACTGCGGCAGCTGCCGATGCGCTACCGTTTGCGCGCCGATAGATTTGAAAATCCCCGCCAGTGTCGGCAGCAATTTCGCATCTGGCCCGCCACCGACTAACACCGAACCTTTGATCACAGGCTGACCTTCTTTGTAACGATCCAGCACCATCGGTTTGGGTAAGCCCAACGCATCGGCGAGCTTTGCGCCAACTGCAGAATTGGCAAAATTCAAATAGCTATCATTCATGGCATACATCCGTTTTTGGATTGGACAGTCTCCGTACACTAGTGTATTGTCTTTCTCAAGTCAAACAGAAGCCTAGTCCACAACCTCTAATGAAAGCCTCAAGCTCAACGTCTGTGCAACCACGTGTTGATATGCCAGCGCCGCGCCTGGGTCGCGACGATTGGCTCGACGCCGCATTTGAAGCGGTGGCGGAAAGTGGTTTTGACAGCGTGCGCGTACTCACCCTGGCCGAAGCGCTCGGCGTGACGCGGGGAAGTTTTTACTGGCATTTTTCGGATCATGCCGAATTGATCGCCGCGCTGGTAGCTCGTTGGCGCGCCCGCGAATTGGCCAGCTATCAGCGCATGCAAGACACGCGTGGACTCGATGCTAAAGCCGATCTTGAGCGGGTACTGGAAGCCGCGCTGGCGCACGCCGGCAGCGAAATCAAGAACCTGCGCTTTGAACTCGCGCTACGCGGATTAGGGCGGCGCGATGCGGAGGTCGCCGCGATGCTGGTCGAAGTTGACCGCATGCGCATGGCGCTGTTTGAAACCAAATTCATGCGCCTGACCGGGGACGCCAAAACCGCCGCCGAACTTGCCTCCTTGTTTTATCTTGCCATAGTGGGTGGCACACACGCCTTGGCGCGGCCAGCCAATCCGGTGCGCACCAAGGAATATCTGAAGAATTTGATTGGGCACTATTTGATCGCGGCACAAATTCCGGGAGCGTAAGCATGAAGACAGTGAGGAAGATCACCATTGCCTTGCTGGCTCTGGTAACGCTGCTTGCACTGACTAGTTACTGGATATTCCAACTGCCTGTCTTCGGTGCCGAGGCGAGCGGTGCGCGCTTGGTGCGTATGCAGAAATCCAGCCAGTTTCATGGTGGCCGATTTGAGAACACGCCACCTTACGTCAGCGACTTTTCGATGCTGCGCGAGTTGAAAGCCTACCTTGGCGACGAGCATCGCGAGCCTGCATTCAAC
>JANYAW010000272.1 GCA_025361105.1 Rhodocyclaceae bacterium
ACTTCGGTGTTCGGTACGCGCCAATACAGCAGGGCGAAAAAACTCATCGTGAATCCGAACGACAGACCTTTGTCGATTGATGCCTGCGCCCACATTGATTCGTCGACAAGACCCATAGAGGCGCTCGCCACGAAAGTAAGCGCCAACAAAGCTGCGCCGAAAATGATTGGCCCGAGCAGCAACGCGACCGTATGCATCGTCACACGACGCAGGAATGGCCGATGCTGGTTAATTCGCCAAATACCGTTGAACGCGTGCTCTATCGTCAGCATTTGCATTAACGCCGTCAGCGCGAGCGCACCCATGCCAATCAAAGTTGCTTGCTCGCCCCGGTGAACAAACTGCGTGAGGTATTTGGCAATCAGTGCGCCGGCTTTGTCTGGCAACAATGTCGACAGCAGAAATTTCTCTAGCGCCGCACCCAAACCACTGGTGAATGAAAACTGTGAGATTAAGGCGAAGGCCACCGCGACCATTGGTACCAACGCCAACAACGTCGTGAAGGACAGTGCAGCCGCCGTTTGCGCAAATTTCTCGGTGTGAAACCGTTTGGCGGCGCGATAGATCAGGCGGAAGGGAGAAAGAAGCCACATATAATTGTTCGATTGTATAAGACGGTTGAATAAAAGCTATGGCGCGCGAGGTGTTGGTGCTGTATTACAGTCAGCATGGGTCGGTCAAAGAACTGGCGCGTTGGATTGCCAAAGGTATCGAGCAAGTCTCAGGCGTGACGGCACGGGTACGCACGGTGCCAAAAATTTCGGCGATATACGAGCGCAATGAGAACATCCCGTCCAACGTTCCAGAATCCGGTCCGCCTTATGTCGAACTTGCTGACTTAGAAGAATGTATTGGCATTGCTTTCGGCAGTCCGGTTCGGTTTGGCAATATGGCCGCACCGCTCAAGTATTTTATCGATTCGACAGCACCACAATGGCTAAATGGCACGCTGGCAGGCAAGCCTGCCGCCGTGTTCACCTCATCTTCAAGCATGCATGGCGGCCAGGAATCTTCCTTGCTGTCAATGGCGTTGCCCTTCTTGCACCACGGCATGTTGTTGGTTGGGATTCCATACACAGAAACAGCACTAACCGTCACCCAACAAGGCGGTACGCCCTACGGCGCAAGTCACGTCAGTGGCTCGGACGGCACGACGCTATGCACCGCCGATGAAATCGCGCTAGCGCAAGCGCTGGGCAAACGACTCGCGCTCACCGCATTGAAGTTGGCCGCATGATTAAGCGACTCAACCTCGGCGCAATTGTCAGCCTTATCGCCTTGATTTTCCTTTGCCTTGCCTGGGAGTTTTGGCTCGCGCCAGTGCGTGTTGGTGGCTCTGCCCTTGGGCTCAAAGCATTGCCATTATTGCTACCCTTGTTTGGCATCTTGCACGGTCGCCGCTACACTCATCAATGGGCGGCATTTCTGGCGTTGGCTTATATCACTGAGGGCATCGTACGTGCCTTTTCGGATGCCGGTTTGAGTCGCGGCATGGCTGCTGTCGAACTAGTGTTGGCGCTAGCATTTTTCGGCTGCTGTGTCTTCTACGCACGAGAAACCGGCGTGTCGCCAGTTGGTGCTGGCGACACGCCGTCAAAACATTGACTAAAGCTGCGGATTCAGTTTTTCCTTCCCCGCATGCAATTTGTTGAGCGCATTGAGATAAGCCTTGGCAGATGCAGCAATGATGTCGGTATCGGCTCCCTGACCATTCACGATGCGGCCATCGTGCGTTAGCCGAACCGTGACTTCGCCTTGCGCATCGGTGCCGGTGGTAATGGCATTTACTGAATACAGCAACAGTTCTGAACCACTCTTGGCCATGCTTTCTATCGCTTTGAACGTCGCATCGACGGGGCCGCTACCGCTGGATTGTTCAATGACCTCGTGACCGCCCGCCGACAGCGTGAGCTTGGCTTGCGGTGTCTCACCCGTTTCGGAATGGAAACTAAACGCGATCAACTTGTAGTAGTCATCTTGCGGATCGGTCACATCGTCGGACACCAGCGCGTGAAGATCCTCGTCGAATATCTCGCGTTTCTTGTCGGCGAGCTCTTTGAAGCGCGCAAAAACTTTGTTCATTGCATCTTCACTCGCGAGTGAAATACCAAGCTCGTTCAGGCGCGATTTGAACGCATTGCGGCCCGACAATTTACCTAGCGTGAGGCGATTGGTCGTCCAACCCACGTCTTCGGCACGCATGATTTCGTAAGTCTCGCGATGTTTGAGTACGCCATCTTGATGAATGCCGGATTCGTGTGCGAAAGCATTGGCACCGACCACGGCTTTGTTAGGTTGCACCGGATAGCCAGTGATTTGACTGACCAGCTTGGATGCCGGAACAATCTGACTGATGTCGATGCCGGTTTCGCAGTCGAACAAATCACTACGGGTGCGAATCGCCATGACGACCTCTTCCATTGAAGCATTGCCTGCTCGCTCACCCAAGCCGTTGACTGTACATTCGACTTGCCTGGCGCCATTCAACACCGCCGCCAATGAGTTCGCTACCGCCAACCCCAAATCATTGTGACAATGCGTCGACCAGATGACCTTGTCAGCGTTGGGTACACGCTCGATCAAGCTGCGAATTCGCTCGCCCCAAACTGATGGGATGCTGTAACCCACGGTATCGGGAACGTTAATCGTAGTGGCGCCAGCTTTGATGACTTCATCAAAAACACG
>JANYAW010000317.1 GCA_025361105.1 Rhodocyclaceae bacterium
CGCCGCAGATCAAAAGTCGGGCAAAGGTTAACTCACTTCTGAACGGCTCGGCTTTGGCCTTCTACATCGCGACAATCCGCATACTTGAGTTTCAAACGCAACTCAACGGTCGCTATTGAGAAATCCCTAGGACAGAGATCAGTCTCTTATAGACGGCTGCCAAACGTACAAAAGCGCCTCCTGATTGAGGCTCTGTAGATTGCTTTGGCGGCGGCTGGCAGCCGTGGGCGAGCCAATAAATTGATCCAATCCAATGTTGAGAATCCATGCTTAGGTGGGTGAATCGATTATCTTGACCAATGCATCATCTCCTTCCAACTCACGAAACGTCGACCACCTTCATTCCCGCCTTGCGGGCGGTTGAGATCTGCCGATGGTCGGACGACACGAAGACATCGGGTTGGTATTTGAGTGCGCATGCCACATGAATTGCATCCATGGTTCGAAGTGGATGGTCTTCAAGCAGCGATACCACCGACCCAAGAATTTCTGCGGTGATTTGGCAGATATCAACATCTTTCATGTCTGCCATCGCCTCGTTCTTCAACTGTCGGTAAGCAGCTTTGGTGAGCTTTCTTTCGCGCACTAGGCGGGATAGCGCGGAGACCAGTTCTGGCAAACAAATGACACTGACAACGAGACTTTCGGCTTGCTGACACAAGGCCAAAACTTTTTCCGATCCCTGCTCTGCTATGTAGCGTTTTGCAAAAGCAGAGGCGTCGAGAAATACTTTCACGCCGACTCGTCGCGATCACGCAGGATTTCCCGACTCAAGGACACGCCCTTAACTGTTATCAGGGTCGCCGGCCTTTTCCATGAGGGATTTCCGGCACTGATCGGCACGATCTTGGCAATCGGTTTGCCATTGCGGAAGACGCGAACCGTATCTCCGCGTTCAACTGCATCAAAATAGTCTTTGGCGTGATTGCGCAATTCTGTCAAGGTGGCGTCTCGCATGGCAGCTCCTGTACATGAATGTTCATTGTGACGTAAATAGCGCTCCACCATATCAACAGTTGAGCTATGCCGTCCTGCGGGATAACCGATCCGGCGTTCAAGGACTCCGGTTCACTCCAGCAGAGCTTTTTCTTCAGATTTGTTTGATACCGACGGCGTGTCACCAGCACCAACTGGTGCATTGACGTTGATCATTGCGCTGCCCGCTTTCAATGCGGTGGAAAGAAATTCGCTTCATCCAATCTGCATCAAGCCACAACCACATCAAGCCGTTTTCCAAGCGCTGTCATCGCGGCGGCGATGGTGTCGATCTTCGTGGGATGCTTAAGATTGACGATACGCTGCACCTCTTGTGGCCGCGTCCCCATGCGGTCGGCGAGTTCTTTATTGGTTGTGCCGGATGTCACCAGCTCATTGAGTAGCAACACCTTGGCGGCGATGGACGGCGGCAATTCAACCAGGCGTTCGCCACGCTTTGAGGCGCTGGGTGCCGGTACTGCACGGCGATCTTCAAAATAAAAATCCATCGCCGATACGAGAACGTCGGCTGCCATTTCGGTGGCTTCGTCTAAGTTATCGCCCTGCGTAATCGCTTCAGGAATATCGCGGAAGGTCACGACAAAACCGCCCTCTGGTGCTGCTTCAAAACGTGCTGGATAGTGCATATCTTTTCCCCTTGGATGTGATTCAAACCGCCATTGCCTTGGCAGGTTCTATTTCAATTTCAGTTGCTTCTTTATTCCTTCAACCAAACCCTTTTTCAGTTCGCACGACGGGTGCCTTGGAATGTGGCTTTGCTTGCCGTTTAGTTAGACTTTCAAGTGCTTGGAGCCGTCTTTGAAAGTTGCTCCTTGTTGGCCTAGCCATCGGACAAATTCACTTTGTTTCACCGCATCTCCAGTTGCTTTGTTGATGCGAGACGGTAAACAAAAATGTTTATTCTGTCAAGTGAAGTAAGCAAAAAAGATTACCCAAAACTGATTGACCAAACGCTATGGCAGACATATTTATTAGCCTGGTTCGACACCAACGGCGTATCACCACACGCGACGGCGCAGAGCGCGTTTTCTGCGCGACCGCCTTGTCGCTGGTAGTTTCTGGTTTTGTCGTTGTTTTACCAGCACCAACTGACGAATGTGCCGGAGGACGGGCTTGGCAACACTTACGAGTTCATGCTCAATAGGTTCGCTGACGTCTCCGGCCAAATCGTTGCGGCGTTCTGCACCAACGGTACGGTCGCGCATCTATGACAGAGATATGGCGCGATTTTGGCTAATCGTGCCATATAAAGAATTTATATGGCGCTAATTAATTGTATCGCGCCATATAAAATGGCGCGATACTGCATTCTGCGCCATAAAAAGTTATCGATATGCCAAAGATTGTCTTACCTCAACAGTTCGACCAGATCGCCGACCTGATCGGCCAATATCCACTTGGTATTGGCGCGGAAGAGCTCGCGCAGGCGCTTGGCACCGGCTTGTCACGCCGCACCTTGCAGCGTCGCCTGGCATCATTGATCGACAAAAAACGAATAGTCTCGGAAGGTGAAGGGCGTGCGCTCAAATACCGACTGGTGCAAAAAATCGTCGGCGCAGTTGGAAGCGCACAAGGCTCATCTACGGTTCAGGGTATTGGCGCCGTCTACATGCCCATCTCGCCCGAAGGTGAGGAAATCAGAGCTTATGTCCGCCAAGTGCGCCAACAACGCACGCCAGTAAGTTACCAACAGTCTTTTCTGGAAAACTACACACCAAACAGCACGACCTATTTGCCGGAAACTGTGCGCGCTCAACTGCACGCACTCGGACGCTCGCCCATCGAGAACGCCCCCGCCGGTACTTTCGCCCGCGACATTCTCAATCGTCTGCTAATCGATCTCTCGTGGGCGTCATCTCATCTTGAAGGCAATACCTACACCCGTCTCGATACAGAGCGACTGATCGAATTTGGCCAAGCTGCTGCCGGCAAGGATGCGCTGGAAACCCAGATGATCCTTAACCACAAAACCGCTATCGAATACCTCGTGCAGGACACCGGGAATATCGGCATTAATCCTGAGACCGTGGTTGCGCTACACGCGTTTTTGTCCGACGGCCTCATGCCCGACCCCAGCGCCTGTGGTCGACTACGCAATCGTGCAGTGGAGATTGGGGGTAGCGTTTATATGCCCATCGCCATGCCGCAGCGGATCGGTGAGTTGTTCGCCGTCGTTCTGGAGATCGCTGCCGAAATCAACGACCCGTTCGAGCAATCGTTTTTCCTGATGGTGCATCTGCCTTACTTGCAACCCTTCGAAGACGTCAACAAGCGCGTCTCGCGTCTGGCTGCCAATATCCCGTTCATCCGCCACAATCTTTCGCCACTGTCCTTCATCGACGTCGCGCAACAAGACTATATCGATGGTCTGCTCGGCATCTATGAACTCAATCGAGTCGAATTGCTACGTGACGTTTTTGTGCGCGCCTACGAGCGCTCTTGCCAGCAGTACGTGGCCGTGCGTCAGCAGCTGGTTCCGCCAGATGCCACGCGCCTGCGCTACCGCACTCAGCTTTCCAGTTTGGTCGCCGCCATCGTGCGCGCTGGTGCCGATGCCGACGAGGCGACGATCCGCCCACGTGTGCCCGAAGCTGTGGTTGAGAGCGACCGCGAACGATTCATTGCGCTTGTGCTGGAAGAGTTCAACACCATCCACGCCGGCAATGCCATTCGCTTCGGCCTACGCCCATTGGAATTCGTCGCGTGGCAGGGGAGGAACGCTGGGCGTGACTGAGAAAAAGCCAAAACCCGACTAGTGCTCACTCCGGCGGACATTTTTCTTAGTATTTGCTCGCTAAGCAAGGTGCTTCCTGAAATGAGCAATGCTTCGCTCCCACGATAGTTTCTCTGCGCCTTCGTTATATCTTGGCGTTGAGTTGTTGTGAAAACCGTGCTGAGTGCCCGGGTAGACATGTATCTCGTAGGGCACACCGGCCGCCTTGAGTGCCGCCTCGAACGCGGGGTAAGTGCTATTGATTCGCTCGTCCTGCTCGGCCAGGTGGCACACCAGTGGTGCCTTGATCTTGACTACGCTGTCGGTATCTGCCGCGACCCCGTAGTAAGGTGCACCGGCGTGCATGTCTGGTCCCAGCGCTGTCGCCAGATAGTTGACTATGCCGCCGCCATAGCAGAAGCCCGTGAC
>JANYAW010000381.1 GCA_025361105.1 Rhodocyclaceae bacterium
CACAGGCCGATGACGCAGCACGACGCGACTTTACGGTCAATGCTTTGTACTACGACCCGACGACTGAAACCGTAATTGATTATCACCACGGCGTTGCTGATTTGCAGCAAAAGATTTTGCGCATGATCGGCGAGCCAACCGCGCGCTATCGCGAAGACCCGGTGCGGATGTTGCGCGCCGTGCGTCTCTCGGCAAAATTGGGATTGACGCTCGACCCTTTAGTGAGCGCGCCAATTCAAGAAATGGCGGTGCTGATAGAGAACGTTCCGCCCGCGCGTTTGTTTGATGAAATGCTCAAACTGCTGTTTTCCGGCCACGCCGTCGAATGCGTCAAACGCTTGCGCGACGAAGGCTTGCATCACGGTTTGTTGCCCTTACTCGACGTGATTCTTGAGCAACCGATGGGCGAAAAATTCGTCATGCTTTCCTTGCAAAGCACCGACGCACGGGTCAAGGCTGGCAAGACGCTTTCACCGGGTTATTTGTTTGCAACTCTGCTGTGGCACGAAGTCCTGGCCAACTGGGAAATTCGCAAAGCGCGTGGCGAAAGTTCCATGCCTGCGATGTTTGAAGCGATGGACGAAGTGCTCGATTTGCAAGCCGAAAAACTAGCCATCACGCGCCGCGTCGCAGGCGACATCAAAGACATCTGGATGTTGCAACCACGCTTTGAAAAACGCGTTGGCAAATCACCATTTCGTTTGCTCGAACAGCCGCGATTCAGAGCCGGTTATGATTTCCTGTTGCTGCGCGCACAAAGCGGCGAGATAGATGCGGAATTGGGCGATTGGTGGCACACATTTCAGTTCGCCGACAACGATGCACGGGAAGCGATGTTAGTCGCCGATAAGGATCCAAAAAAACGCCGCCGCCGCGTGCGTGGGAAGAAATCCAACGGCGAGCCCAACGGCGCGCACGGTGAAACTGCAACCGACGGCGAAAGTTAGTGCACAAAAATGCCCGGCATGGCAATACGAAACATCCGCTGTTATGTCGCACTGGGCGCAAACCTCGGCGACCCTGTCGCCACCGTGCGTGCAGCAATCATCGCCTTACGCGATTTACCCGATACGAATGTAGTCAGCGTGTCGTCGCTGTACCGCACGGCACCCGTCGGTTTGAAACATCAGCCGGACTTTATCAATGCGGTAGCCGCAATTGATTTTGACTTCCTCCTTCCCCTTCAAGGGGAAGGTCGTATACGACGTTTGCGATTGGGAGGTCGGGATGGGGATGAGGGCGTGTCATCAGCACCAACTCACAAAAATGCGGGTGCATACGCACTCATGCAAGCGCTATTCCGCATCGAAGAAAAATTCGGTCGCCAACGCGAACCCAGTGGCGCACGCAATCATGCCCGCACGCTGGATTTGGATTTGTTGCTTTACGCCGATGAAATCAGCGACGACCCCGACTTGACGCTGCCCCACCCACGCATGCACGAGCGCGCGTTCGTCCTTGCCCCCCTCGCTGAAATCGCGCCGGATTTGGTGATTCCAAATCGCAGCACAGTGCGTGAATTGCTGGCGAAATGCGCCGACCAGCGTATAGCGCTATTGCCAAAATGAACTTGCCGAATATCCCCATCATCTGGCAAACCGCCTTGCTGCTCGCCGCTTCAAATGTTTTCATGACCTTCGCGTGGTACGCGCATCTGTGAAATTTCAACGACAAGCCCTGGTGGATAGCCGCTTTATTGTCGTGGGGTATTGCCTTGTTTGAGTATCTGTTGCAAGTTCCGGCCAATCGAATTGGTAATGAGGAGTATTCGCTCGCGCAGTTAAAAATTCTGCAAGAAGTGATTACCCTGACAGTGTTTGCGCCATTTGTGGTGTTCTACATGCGCCAGCCGCTAAAACTTGATTATCTATGGGCAGGTTTGTGTATCCTTTGCGCCGTTTATTTCATTTTCCGTCGTCCATGACCTATCTTGCCTCCAACAAACCGATCACGCTGCCCGAGCTCACGCGCATGAAGCATGAGCGCGAGAAGATTGCCATGCTCACTTGCTACGACGCGAGCTTTGCTGCGCTGGAAGATCGTTGCGGGGTTGATGTGATTTTGGTCGGCGACTCCCTCGGCAATGTACTGCAAGGCAAAACCTCCACGCTGCCGGTGACGATGGAGCAGATGGTTTATCACACTGAATGCGTCGGGCGTAATCCGATGCGGCCCATGTGTGTGGTCGATATGCCGTTTGGCAGCTATCAAATCTCCAAAGAGCAGGCGATGGAAAATGCTGTGCGGCTGATGGCAGCGGGTGCCGAAATGGTCAAGCTCGAAGGCGGCGAAGTAATGGCCGAGACGGTACACTTTTTGACCGAACGTGGCGTGCCGGTCTGCGCGCACATTGGCCTCACGCCGCAATCGGTGCATGCGCTGGGCGGCTATCGCGTGCAAGGTCGCGGCGACGCAGCAGCGGCGCGGATGAAGGCCGAGGCCTTGGCGCTGGAACACGCCGGTGCGGCGCTGATGGTGCTGGAAATGGTGCCGGCTGATTTGGCGAGCGAAATCACCACGCTGCTCAAAGTCTGCGCCACCATTGGTATCGGCGCGGGCAAAGATACCGACGGACAAGTGCTGGTATTGCACGACATGTTGGGCGTGTACCCGGGGAAAAAAGGTCGCTTCGTCAAAGACTTCATGGCCGAAGCCGCGAGTATCGAAGGTGCCGTTCATGCCTATGTGGCGGCAGTGAAGGACGGTAGTTTCCCTGGCCCTGAGCACTGCTACTAAAGCTGCCACCAAACCCACAAAATGAAAATTTTTCATGACATCGCGCCCTTGCGCGCGGCGCTCAAAAATGCTGGCCGCGTGGTGCTCGTGCCGACCATGGGCAATTTGCATGAAGGTCACATAACGCTAGTGCGCGACGCACGCAAGCACGGCGACGCGGTGGTGGCGACGGTGTTTGTCAATCGTTTGCAATTTCGCCCGGGCGAAGATTTCGACAAATATCCGCGTACCCTCAGTGCCGATGCAAAATATCTGGAAGACGCTGGCGCTGAGTTTCTGTTCGCCCCCGCAGAAGACGTGATGTACCCCACACCGCAATATTTTCATGTCGATGTGCCAGATGAATTGGCGACGATTTTGGAAGGCGAATTCCGCCCGGGACATTTTCGCGGCGTAGCCACGGTGGTGATGAAGTTGTTTCAAATCGTTCAGCCCGACGCAGCTCTGTTTGGCAAAAAAGATTATCAGCAAATGCTGGTGCTCTCGGCTTTGGTGCGTGAGTTCAACATGCCGATTGAAGTCATTGCGGGTGACACGATACGTGCGGCGGACGGCTTGGCACTGTCGTCACGCAACGGGTTTTTGTCAGCCACCGAGCGCGCTGAAGCGCCACGCTTACATCGTTTGCTGGAAAGCCTCGTCGCCTCGGTGCGTAGCGGCGACAAAAACTTCACGCGCTTGGAAAGCGCCGTGATGACCGAACTAAAACAAAACGGCTGGTCGCCCGATTACGTAGCGATCCGGCGGCGCAGCGATTTGCAAGCGCCAGGCGCAGATATCGGCGCAGGCAATTTGGTGGTCGTCGCAGCAGCCAAACTAGGCACGACGAGACTCATCGACAACCTTGAGATTTGACGGCGTGTCCAACCACGCGGCGACACTAACGGCGTGTCGTCAGCACCAACTGGCAGTTCCGGCGTGTCAGGTAAATCTCGCAACGGTGTTTGCGTAGTTGGTCGGTCCACCAATCGCTGCGACGAATCAGACCTTCTTACCAAAGCCACCTAGCAGCGCTGGTACGGCTTTTTGCGGCCTTGTCACTGCCGGTTTTTCGGCGGCGAAGGTGCTGACGCTGGTCTTGTTTTCGTAAGGCTTCATCGGGTCGAAATCTAATTTGGGTAGATGCGACGCAGCGGATGGCATGTGTGGTGGCGGGCGGCGATCGTGATTTTTTTCTTCGCGATTGCGGCGATGTTCTTCGCGTTCACGCTTGTGTCCGGTACCGTGTCCAGCACTGTGTCCACTCCCGTGCCCGTCGCCGTGTTTTTCTTGTGACGGTAATACACCAGCAGGGGAAAATTTCGCGGCGCGTGGTGCACGTTCTACTGGTTCCGATCTTGCGCTCGACAAATTAAATCCGCTGATTTCGACGCGTTGAATTTGCATCTTGATCAGTCTTTCGATGTCGTGCAAACGACCGGATTCTTCTGGCGCAAACAGTGATGTGGCGTTGCCCATTTTTCCAGCGCGGCCGGTGCGACCGATGCGGTGCACGTAGTCTTCGGCGGTGTGCGGCAGTTCGTAATTGATGACCACTGGCAAGTCGTCGATGTCCAGTCCGCGTGCGGCCACGTCGGTGGCGACCAGCACGCGCACTTTGCCCGATTTGAAACCTTCGAGCGCATCGGTGCGTTGGGCTTGGCTTTTATCGCCGTGAATGGCATCGGCGGCGATGCCTTGGCGCTCGAGATAAACCGCGAGACGTGAAGCACCAAATTTGGTGCCGACAAAGACCAACACTTGGCGCAAATCTTGGTGCGTGAGGAGATGCACCAGCAGGCTGCGTTTTAAATCCGAGGCGACCGGATAAACGCGATGGGTAATCGTTTCACTGATCGCATTGCGTCGCGCCACTTCAATCAGCTGCGGGGCTTTGAGCATGCTGTCGGCGAGATTTTTTATCTCATTGGAGAAGGTCGCCGAGAACAGCAAACTCTGTCGCTCTTTGGGCAGCATCGCCAAAATGCGTTTGATGTCGGGGATAAAACCCATGTCGAGCATGCGATCAGCTTCGTCCAGCACCAGCACTTCGACACTGGCAAAACTCACACTTTTTTGTTGCACATGATCGAGCAAACGACCCGGCGTGGCGACCACAATTTCGCGGCCCTCGCGTAGCTCGGCGATTTGCGGTTTGATGTCCACGCCGCCATAGATGCACACCGAGCGCAGCGGCACATGTTTGCTATACGTCACCACACTTTCATGCACCTGCATCGCCAGCTCGCGCGTTGGCGCGAGTATCAGTGCGCGCACTGGATGGCGCGCGGGCGAGGGCGAATTGCTGGCGTGGCGGGCGAGGCGTTGCAGCAGCGGCAGCGTGAAACCGGCGGTTTTGCCGGTGCCGGTTTGCGCGCCGCCCATCACGTCTTTGCCGGCCAGAATTATTGGTATGGCCTGCGCTTGAATCGGCGTCGGCTGTGTGTAGCCTGCGTCATGCACGGCGCGAAGCAACTCAGGCAAAAGGCCGAGTTGATCGAACATTATTGGTGTGGGTGTTGCGGCAGTTGGTGCTGGCGACACGCCGTTAGTTACGCTGTCGAGCGAAGTATTTGTAGTCAATGAGATGCTCCTGAATCGGCCCGCCCCTTGCGGGGAACCGGTTCAGGCGGCGATGCGCTTGAGGGAAATTTTGGGCAGCGACGCTGACCGAGAAGTGCGCCAACCGGCGAGGCGCAGGGGCATTCTACCAGCCGCCGCGTTTCCATTGGCTGCGTCGCGCTAGTGATCGCTCACCTTATTCGCCACGCATTTCGCACACAACGGATGCTTGCTTGAATTTGAAATGTTTGGCCTTATCTAAGAGGTTTCGCAAGCCTGTGATCCAGCCGCACTATCTGTCGCGGTAACATCGTCGGTCTTCTTTGCGGTACCTATTCCAATGTCGACGCTCACTTCACGTTCTGTCTTGCTTGATTTGCTGCGACCTTATCGTATGCGAATTGTGATTGCGGTCATCGCATTGGTGATTGCCGCCACCTCCATGCTCGGTGTCGGTCAGGCGCTGCGCCTAGTGATAGACAAAGGTTTTTCACAAGGTGATCCGGCGTGGCTGGATAAAGCGCTACTCGGCATGTTTGGCGTGATTGCGCTTCTGGCAGCGGCGACGTGGCTGCGTTTTTACAACGTGTCGTGGTTGGGCGAGCGGGTCACTGCTGATTTGCGGCGCAAAGTTTTTGATCATCTGTTGAGCTTGCCACCGTCATGGTTTGAAGCCGGACGTACGGGCGATGTGATTTCTCGCCTCACCTCCGACACCACGCAGCTTGAGAGCGTGATCGGGTCGAGCATGTCAATTGCCTTGCGCAATTTGTTGATGCTGATTGGCGGCTTGGTGATGCTATTCACCACCAGTCTCAAGCTGAGTTTTATGGTGATTGCCGGTGTGCCTTTGGTGGTGGCGCCGATTATGTTGTTTGGCCGTCGGGTTAAAAAATTGGCGCGCGAAACACAAGACCGCGTCGCTGATTTGGGCAACCGGATAGACGAAACCATTCACGAAATTCGCATCGTGCAAGCCTATGGTCACGAAGCCGCCGATCGCCGTGATTTTGGTGCGCAAGTCGAGCGAGGTTTTGTCGTCGCGCAACGTCGCATCACCAATCGTTCGGCGCTGATTGTGGTGGTCATGGTGTTGGTGTTCGGTGCGATTTCGCTGATTCTTTGGCAGGGCGGACACGATGTGTTGAAAGGCGAATTGTCGCCCGGTGATTTGTCGGCATTCGTGTTCTACGCCTCGATGGTGGCGGGTAGTGTCGGTGCGTTGTCCGAGTCCTGGGGCGAACTGCAACGCGCACGAGGGGCGACGGAGCGCTTGGTCGAATTACTCAATTCGGAACCGGCTATTGTCGTCTCATCATCGCCGATTTCTTTGCCACAAAAAGTCAGTGGCGCAATCCATTTTGAAGCCGTAGATTTTCGTTACCCGTCGCGGCCAGACACGCCAGCACTGGAAGCTTTCACGCTCGACGTGGTGCCCGGCGAAACCATCGCCTTGGTCGGCCCATCGGGTGCGGGCAAGACCACTGTGTTTCAAATGCTGTTGCGCTTTTACGATCCGCAAAATGGCAGCATTTCCATCGACGGAGTAAAGCTGAAAGATGCCGATCCGGAGGCCGTGCGCAAGCAGATGGGCTTGGTCTCGCAAGAAGCCGTCATCTTCGCCACCAGCGTGTTTGAAAACGTGCGCTATGGGCGACTAGACGCGACGCTTGATGAAGTAAAAGCCGCGTGTGAATCCGCCTATGCAGATGAGTTCGTGCGCGGTTTGCCGCAAGGCTACGACACTGATTTGGGTGAGCGCGGGGTCAAACTCTCGGGCGGACAACGGCAACGTATTGCCATTGCGCGCGCGATCCTGGCCGACCGTCCGATTTTGCTTTTGGACGAAGCGACCTCCGCGCTTGATGCCGAAAGTGAGCGCGTAGTGCAAGCCGCGCTCGATCATTTGACTGCTGGTCGAACCACCTTGGTCATCGCTCATCGCCTCGCCACCGTGCAGCGCGCCAATCGCATTGTGGTGATGGAACATGGCCGCATCGTCGAGACTGGCACGCACGCTGAACTCATCTCTGCCGATGGGCTTTATGCGCATCTCGCGCGACTGCAATTTGCAGCCTGATTTTTAACCCCGTTCCTAACCAAGAAAGGAATCACCATGCACGATTTCACTCTTCCCGCACTCGTCACGATAGGCATCGTTGTATTGCAACTCGTATTGGGTTTTTACGTTGGCAAAGTACGCGGGATTACCAAGATTAACGCGCCTGCAATGAGCGGCCATCCGATGTTGGAGCGCGCCATTCGCGTGCAAATGAACACCATAGAAAGTGTGCTGTTGTTGTTGCCGTTGATGTGGGTTTATGCGGCGTTTGGCAATCCATCGGTGGCTGCATTGTTGGGCGGCTTGTGGATCGTAGCGCGCGTTTGGTACGCCAGCGCCTACATGGCCGATCCGGGCAATCGCACCAAATCTTTCGTCGCTGGAATGCTCACCATCGTCGTGTTATTCGTTTGCGCAACATGGAGCGTGTTGGCGCGTTTGCTTGGTTGAAACTTGGTCTTAATTGTCCTTGCTCCCGTTTCTGAATAGCAACAGAAACGGGATGTAGGCCAACCAGGAAAACGTGCCGGTGAGCAAGAACCACAGCACCTTCGCTCCACCGGATACGCGTTTTGAAAACATCACGAAAATTGGCGGCAAGGAGGCGAAAATCGATACGCCGGTAATCAGCCAAAAATGCTCTTGCAGCATGGCGCTCACGGTTTCGGCCTGAGCTAATAACGCCGCTAAATCTGTATCCATTTTTTATTCTCCCGCACGCCTATTTGACAATCGATTAGAGCAAGCCTAGAGTGAATTTGCATTCGACGTGAAGGCAGTTCATGGAGGAAGCAAATCACGATGACCACGCCAATATTTTCCTAAATCGCAATACCCACAAAGCTTAACGCTTTTGCGCCTCTGTCACGACAAGCGCCGCGCCGATTTGAGCCACAGCTTGCGGGCGCATAACAAATACCGCTAAAGCGACACGCAAAAGGCCTGAATCCGGAAATTGGTTCAGGTCTTTTGTGCGTATGGACTCGGCGCCGTGTCACCAGCACCAACTGAC
>JANYAW010000397.1 GCA_025361105.1 Rhodocyclaceae bacterium
CATGTGGTGTATGCCTCGGCGCGCAAGCTCGATGCGCTGGCACCGTTGGCTGCCGAGGGTTTGCAAACACTGGCGCTGGATGTGAATGACGATGCCAGCATTGCTGCGGCGATGGCGCTGATACAGCAAGCCCAGGGCCGGATTGATGTGTTGGTGAACAACGCGGGGTTTAGCCAGGTTGGCGCAGTGGTCGATTTGAGCCGCGAGGAGTTGCGGCGGCAATATGAAACCAACGTGATTGCGCCGGTGGCTGTTAGTCGTGCGGCTTTGCCGCTGCTGCGTGCTGCGGTGGCGCAAGCCGGTCATGCCGTAATCGCCAATGTGGGCAGTATTGTCGGGCTGTTCACTACGCCATTTGCCGGTGCCTATTGCTCCAGCAAAGCAGCGATACATTCGCTGTCCGACGCACTGCGGATGGAGCTGGCACCATTTGGCATCCGTGTCGTCACGGTACAGCCCGGTGGCGTGCTGTCAAGCTTTGGCAATCATGCCGAGGAAGCGCTGCGCTTGCCGGACGATTCACTTTACAAATTGGCTGAAAAAAGTGTGCATGCGCGCGCCCAAGCTGGGCAGCGCGATGCCACACCCGCTGAAGAATTTGTGATTCCGGTGGTTGATGCGCTACTTAGCGACGCGCCGCCGATTGTTGTGCGCGGTGGCAAAAACAGCACCCGTTTGCCCTTGATGAAGTCCTTCTTGCCGACCAAGGTATTCGATGCCAAGTTAAGCCAACTGTTTGGACTGGATAAGCTGCGGCCATGAGTGATTTGCTGATTTCCTGCATTGGCATTTGGGGCGAACATAGCCAGACCTTCCTGTGGGTGATCATGCCGCTCACCACGCTGGTGTTTGCGCTGCCTTTGTTTTTTGCTCCGCTGACCTGGGCGCGATGGTTTCAGTGGCGACAGCCCGGCGATCAGGACGGGCGAAATCTGGCCTTGTATTTTGGCCGCTGCCTGGGTGCGTTTGTGTTGATTGTTGAAGCCTTGATGTTGCGTGCGGCGCTGACCGGTATTGGTTTGGAATTTACCTTTCAAGTCCTGATATTGGTTGCTGTGATGATGGTCGCGGTGCATATTCGTGGCGCGCTCGAAGGTCGCCAGCCATTTATAGAAACTTTGGAAATCGGCATGTACGGTGGTTTGGGTTTGCTTGCGGTGCTGTTCTTTCCGGCGTAGCGTTGGTGCACGGAGTCGCCATGACAAGTGAAATCATTTCGACTAGTCCACACCCGATGGATTCCATCCTTGTGCGTCGCCTCAAGTTTGCTTTCGATCAAGTGCCCACCAGTGATTTGGTATGGAGTCGCACCCATCCTGATTTTTCAATTTTCATCAACGCACTCGGTGTGCATGTGCCGCATTTCGAGCGATTTTTGGTTGCCGTGCTGCGCGAAATTCGTGACGAGAAAAACGGTGATTTAGCCAGTCCGCAATTAGTCAAGGATGTGCAAGCCATCATCGGGCAGGAGGCCTATCACGCGTTTAATTTTGAAGCCTGGACACGACGCTTGAACGCGCACTATTTGCGGCTGCCGGCAATTGATGCGCATGCAAAAAATTATTTTTTGCGCGCGTTGGAAACCGGTAGCCGGAAATTCAAAGTGGGTTTTGTGGCGGGATATGAGACTTTCACTTTCCTCGCCGGCATGATTATTTTGGATCGCTACGACCAATACATGAGGGATGCCGACCCGACAATTCGTGCGCTGTGGGTGTGGCATCAAGTTGAGGAAGTCGAGCATGGTGCAGTGGCTTTTGACGTGTACAAGGCCTGCTACGGTGAACATGAATGGTATCGGCGACAAATGGTGTTGCTCGCCTTCATGCATATCGTTTGGGAGACTTTCAAATGCTATGCCGAAATGATTCGTGTCGAGGGCTACTATCGCAAACCCTGGCGAGCCATCAAGGCCTGGTTTTTCTTTGCGCGATTTGGTTTTGATCTGGGCTACGCGGCTTTGCCGGTGCTATCCGCCAGTTACCATCCGCGCACGCATCCGCTGTGCAACGAACAGCAAAATGAGGTCGCGTTGGCGTGGCGTTCATGGACCGCCGCTGGTGCCGACGCACATAATTTGAGCAATGAAAACGTCGTACAAATGCTGGCGGCCCACGAGCTATCGCTTGAGCCTGAAACATCCACTGTTTAAGGAAAATTTAATGACCACCAATAGCAATTCCCGCCGCATTGCCAACTTGATGATTGCCAATGGCATGAGCGTTTTGTTTGTCGGCTTATTGGCCGGCGTGATGCTGGTTTTTTCCTTGCTCGGCGTGGTGACACTTTGGCCCTTGCCCGAATGGCATGTGCTGGTGCCGGGTAGCACGCGCGGCTGGCAGGCGGCGCATGTGGGCGGCATCCTCAATGGTGTGATGATTAGCGGTGCCGCGTTGCTCGCTTTGCATCTGCAACTCGAAGGCCGCAGAATGCAATGGGTCGGCTACGGCATGATCCTCACCGGTTGGGCCAACACGGTTTTTTATTGGGCGGGACTGCTCGCACCGAATCGCGGTTTGTCCGTCGCCGCCACACCTTTCGGCCCAGGCGATTTGGCCGGTGCAATCTCCTTCCTTGGTGGTGGCAGCGGCATGGCCTTTACGTTTATCGCCGCATTTATTTTGGCCAAGGCCGGATTTGAAAGAGCGCGCGCCTAGCGTTTCAACGGCGTATCACCAGCACCAACTGGCAAAGTAGACTTATTTCGGACACGCCTTAAATCGTGATTTTTGCAAAATTTCCAGCGGCTCGGTACTTGCCAACTCGCCATTGGATAATTTCCACAGTGCCAAATCCGCGCTATGCAAAATGTTTCTCGCCAGCGCCCAACGAAAGTGCGCGTGCACCGGATTGGATTCTATGAGGTAATAATTTTCAGCGCGTTGATTGACGGGTGCGCCGATGGCGGCGACACCCGGCAGAAAGCGGAAAATTCGCAGACGGGCGATTTTGAGAATGTCATCGCTGGTGGACGCCTGCCAGATTTTTGGATTGATGCTGGAGTCAGCCCAGGTTTTTGGGCTGGGATTGAAAACCCATGCGGCATAAATCAAATGTGCGGTGGCGGCGTTTTTGGTGACATGCACCGCCAGTGCGCCGCCCAGCGAATAGCCGGTGACGGCAATCGGCATCCCAGGATATTGTGCGTTGACGCGTTGCACGTAGGCAAGCGCTTGTTCGTATTGCGTCTTGTCCAAGGAAAAATTGGTTCGCCAGTCGGCATCGTCGTTACTGCCGGTAAATGCGATGACGATTTCGCGTAAATGTTTCGGATTGACCAAGTCGGCAATTTCAAAACTACTGGCCTCAAAGCCGGAGTTCGTATCGTGCTGATGCAAAGCGGTGAGCGGCTTGACGCGCAGGGGCAATTCAAAAAAATGCTCCTGTCCTTCGCGATTGTCTTGCTGCAAAGCATAG
>JANYAW010000002.1 GCA_025361105.1 Rhodocyclaceae bacterium
GCAGGCAAATCGGCACCGGATTCAATGACGGAAATAATTTGTGCTTCTGTAATGCCCAGACAATTACAAATCGTGCGGCTCGCGGCGGGTGGTGCGTTGGGGATTTTTGCGGTGGGGGCAAACAGATAGCGCAGCGATTCGCCCAGTGGCAGACGGGCGAGCATGAGGTCGGCAAGCCAGGTGGTCGCGGCGGTCTCGCCGGCGAACAACAGGGCGGTGATTTGGCCCCGCATTGGCCCATCGGTAGCGTCGATGTCTGCGTGTTTGACGATGCGGCGGGAATGATCGGTGTAGGTGGTCATCGTGCCTAAGTCGAATTCGAATGCTTGGCAAATCGCGCCGAGGGTATCGGCGGAGAGGGCTTCGGCACTGGCGATGTTGAGCTTGAGCACGGCATCGTCACGACCGGCGAGGGTGAGCGCAGCGTAGTCGAAATTGTTCAGCAGCGGCGTGAGGCGATTGCGCCAATGCAATAACGATTCACCTGCATCATTCGCCGCCACTCGCATGGCGACCAGGCGCCAGGGCAAGTCGGCGGGCTCGACGCGAATCGCGGCGTGCTTGAGTTCGGGTTGTTTGGAAGTGGCATCAAATGCGCGAGGCATCAGCTCGTTGATGCCCGCGTGGGACAGCGAGCGAGCACCCCAATGCATGGCGGCGAAGGCCAGCCCCGGCTTGAGCTCGTCGCTGACGTGAACCGGTAAAACGATGTGGCCGCGTCGGCTGCTGACGCGGAGCAATTGTCCATCGCTGAAATTGCGCCGTGCGATATCGGAGGCATGCATGAGCAGACGCGGTGCGGCTTCGTGGGCATACAGCCGTGCGCTGCGACCGGTGCGACTCATGCCGTGCCACTGGTCGCGCAAACGGCCGGTGGTCAGCCGGATGGGGTATTTGGCGTCGGGTGATTCGGTGGTAAGCGTGAGATCAAGTTTGACGAATTGCGCGCGGCCATCGGGTGTTGCGAATTTCTTGTCCTGATACAAACGCTGGGTGCCATGCGCCGCACCCACGACGAAGGGCCATTGCTGCGGACCGTTGATATCGAGCGTGGCGTGCGAGAGACCGCTGATGTCGAGATCGCGACCCTGAGTCAGCGTGACGTGTTCGGCGTAGATTTGTGCGGCGGTGGTGAATGGAAAGAGACTTGACGGCGTGTCATCAGCACCAACTGGTGTAGCTCCTCCCCCTTCAAGGGGGAGGTTGGGAGGGGGATGGGGAGATCGGTTGCGCATTTCGTTCAAGTCCCCATCTCCACCTCCGTCCCGACCCCCATCCCCACCCCGACCCTCCCCTTGAAGGGGAGGGAGAGTGACAGCAAACGTCGCGTTGATCTTCCGCTCCAGTCGCCTTGCAAAATCCACCACGATTTCACAATCCGCACGCGCCTCGGCTGGCGGTTCGATGGCCTTCCTGACGCGCGAAATTCGCCGCTCGGAATTGGTCATCGTGCCTTCTTTTTCACCCCAGGTCGCGGCGGGTAAAAGCAGGTCGGCGTAGGCGGCGGTTTCGGTGTCGCTGAAACAATCCTGCACGATGACAAACTCGGCGGTCGCCAGTGCCTCGCGCACTTTTGCTTGATCGGGCAGCGAGTGCGCAGGGTTGGTGCAGGCGATCCAGACGGCCTTGATTTTTCCTTCCGCTATGGCATCGAACATTTCCACTGCCGTGGTGCCGCGTGCTGAGGACAGCGCCGGCATGCCCCACAGCACGGCGAGCTCGTCGCGGTGTTTGGCGTTATCGAGTGCACGATGTCCGGGCAGCAGATTGGCCATCGCGCCGACCTCTCGCCCACCCATCGCGTTGGGCTGGCCGGTGAGCGAAAACGGCCCCATGCCGGGTTGGCCGATTTTGCCGGTGGCCAGATGCAAATGGATCAGCGCGGCGTTGTTACTGCTGCCGTGGATGGATTGATTGAGCCCCTGGCACCACATCGACAGTGGCGCTTTCGCGGCGCCAAACCAGCGCGCGGCTTTGACGATGTCGTCGGCGCTCACGCCACAAACTGCGGCGGCTGCGCTGGGTGAAATCTCGCGGATTTGTGTGCGCAGTTCGGCAAATCCGTTGGTGTGTTCGGCGATGAATTGTTCGTCTATCAAACCTTCCCACAGCATCACATGCAACATCGCCGCGTAGAGGACGGTATCGCTGCCGGGCGTGATGGCGAGATGCAAATCGGCCATGGCGGCGGTGTCGGTTTTGCGCGGATCGATGACGATGATTTTGAGATTCGGATTGGCCGTTTTCGCGTCTTCGATGCGGCGAAAAATGATCGGATGCGCCCATGCGGTGTTGCTGCCGGCGAGCAAAAACAAATCCGCCAGCGCGATATCTTCATAGCTGCAAGGCACCGCATCACTGCCCAGCGTCGCCTTGTATCCAGCGACGGCGGAGGACATGCACAGGCGCGAATTGGAATCGATGTTGTTGGTGCCGACCAGCGCGCGCGCCAGCTTGTTGAAGACGTAGTAGTCCTCGGTCAGCAGTTGGCCGGAGATGTAGAAGGCGACCGCGTCAGGGCCGTGGGTTTGAATGATGTCGGCGAACTTTTCAGTCGCGGTATCGAGTGCAGTGTCCCAGGTGACTCTGTTTCGCGGCTCATCGCGCGAAGTGCGCAACTCGGGATGCAAAGCGCGACCGGTGATTTGCGTGGTGAGATGCAGTGTCGAACCTTTGCTGCACAAGCGACCAAAGTTGGCCGGGTGATCCGGGTCGCCACGGACCGCGATGATGCGGTGGCGCGAATTTACTACTCCCCCTTCAAGGGGGAGGTTGGGAGGGGGATGGGGGGACCGGTTGCGAATTTCGTTCAAGTCCCCATCCCCACCCCGGCCCTCCCCTTGAAGGGGAGGGAGCGACGAGGGGTTACTTGACGGCGTATTACCAGCACCAACTGATGAATCTGAAGACGAAGCAGCAGACGAAATAATCACCCCGCAGCCGGTGCCGCAATAGCAACAGACGGATTTGGTTTCGGTGACTAGCTGCTCCGGCGCGTTCAAAAAATTACTCGCCAACCTGCAACCACACCACGCCCGCATCCACGCGCGTGGCATAAGTTTTGGCGCAACCCGCATCCGGCGAGCAGGCTTCACCGCTGGTCAAATCGATGTTCCATGCGTGCAGGGGGCAAGTCACTTTATGCCCGTGCATGATGCCGGCCGAGAGCGGTCCGCCTTTGTGCGGGCAGATGTCGGTGATGGCGAACAGCGCATCGTCGTGGGCGCGAAACACGGCGATGTTGTTGCCCTCGCGTTCAACAATGCGGCTGCCCTGCACGGGAATTTCTTCAATGCGACAGAGTTTGTGCCAATCGCTCATCGCGGGCTCCTTTCTCTGCGCCCATCGTCAGCGGCGTGAATTCCTGTTTCGCTACACCTTGCGCACGCTCGGCCCAGGGGTCTACCGCGCCTTGTACGGCGTAGAGCAGGCGCTCGCGCAATTCGCGGCGGCTGACGTCATCGTCGACGATGCGGCGCTTGACATAGTCCAGCCCGACGCGCTGCGTGAAGTGCACAGTGCGTTCCAGATACCAGCCTTCTTCGCGATAGAGCTGCAAATAGGCGGCGGAATATTCCATCACTTCTTCGTCATTTTTGACCTTGCACAGGAATTCGGCGACTTCGGTTTTGATCCCGCCGTTGCCGGCGACATACAACTCGTAACCTGAATCGACGCCGATTACGCCGACATCCTTGATGCCTGCTTCCGCACAGTTGCGCGGGCAGCCCGACACCGCCAATTTGACTTTGTGCGGGCTCCACATGCCGAACAACATTTTTTCCAACTTCACGCCCATGTCCATCGAGCGTTGTGTGCCGAAGCGGCAATGCTCGGAGCCGACACAGGTTTTTACGGTGCGCAAACTCTTGCCATAGGCATGACCGGAGACCATGCCGGCCGCGCCGAGGTCGGACCAGATTGCCGGCAGGTCGGCTTTTTTCGCGCCGAGCAAATCTATGCGCTGACCGCCGGTGACCTTGACTGTCGGTATGGCAAATTTCTCTGCCACATCGGCAATTGCGCGCAGTTCATTGGGCGTGGTCAGCCCGCCCCACATGCGCGGCACCACGGAATAAGTGCCGTCATTTTGAATGTTGGCGTGGGCGCGTTCGTTGATGAAGCGCGACTGTGGATCGTCCTCTGCTTCGTGCGGCCAGGTCGAAATCAAATAGTAGTTCAGCGCCGGCCGGCAAGTGGCGCAGCCATTGGGCGTTTTCCAATCCAGCGCGCGCATCACTTCACCGATGGACAACATCTTGGCGGTGCGAATTTGCTCGCGCGCTTCGCCGTGGGTGTGCTCGGTACATCCGCAAATCGGCTTGATACTGCGATTGGTCGGTGTGAATGCGCCGCCCAAAGTAGAGGCCAGAAGTTGTTCGACCAGACCGGTACACGAGCCACACGACGACGACGCCTTGGTTTGTTTTTTTACATCGTCGAGGGTGAATAAACCTTGCTCGCGAATGGCTTTGACGATGGTGCCTTTGCAAACGCCGTTGCAACCGCAGACTTCGGCGCTGTCGGCCATCGCCGCAGCTTTGTTGTTGCCGGCGTGACCGACATCGCCGATCTGGTTGTTGGTAAAGGCGTCGCCAAACATCAGCGAATCGCGGATGGCGCTCACATCTGTTTGATCCTTGAGCAATTGAAAATACCAGCTGCCGTCGGCAGTGTCGCCATAAAGCACGGCGCCGATCAGTTTGTTTTTTTCGATCACCAGTCGCTTGTAAACGCCACCATTTTTGTCGTGCAGGATGATGTCTTCCAGTCCGTCGCCAGTGCCGAAATTGCCGGCGGAAAACACGTCGACGCCGGTGACCTTGAGCTTGGTCGAGGTGACCGAACCTTGATAACGCCCGATGCCGAACTCGGCCAAATGAGTGGCGCAGACTTTGGCTTGCTCGAACAGCGGCGCGACCAATCCATACACCGTACCGCGATGCGCGGCACATTCGCCAACCGCGTAAATGCGCGGATCGTAAGTTTGCATGGTGTCGGAAACCACCACCCCGCCGCCCGCCCGTGTGCCGCAATACAGTCCGGCGGCATGCGCCAGTGTCGCATTCGGACGGATGCCGGCGGCCATCACCACCAGGTCGGCGGCGACCTCGCTGCCGTCCTTGAAACGCACCCCGCCGACGCGGCCACTGTCGGCAGCGATGAGCATTTCGGTTTGCTTGCCCAGCAAAAATTTCAGCCCCTTGGTTTCGAGCGAGGCTTGCAACATTTCTGCACCAGCGCGGTCGAGTTGTCTTTCCATGATCCAGTCGAGCAGATGCACCACGGTGACATCCATGCCGCGCAGCGCCAGCCCGTTGGCGGCCTCCAGCCCGAGCAAGCCGGCGCCAATGACCACCGCATGCTTGTGATTTTTAGCCGTCGCAATCATCGCTTCGGTGTCGGCGATATCGCGATAGGCGATCACGCCTTCCAGGTCTTTTCCAGGCACCGGCAACATGAAGGGCAGCGAGCCAGTGGCGAGCAGCAAACGGTCGTAGTCAGCGAAGGTTCCATCGTCCGCAATCACCTGCCGCGCCACGCGGTCCAGCTTCACCACGCGTTTTCCGGCGTGCAGGGTGATGTGATTTTGCTGGTACCAATTGGCGTCGTTAAGCACAATGTCGGCCAGCGTCATTTCGCCCGCCAACACCGGCGATAACAAGATGCGGTTGTAGTTGAAATGCGGTTCGGCACCGAACACCGTGATGTCATATAAATCCGGTGCAATCTTGAGCAGCTCTTCCACCGCTCGGATGCCGGCCATGCCATTGCCGACTACCACCAGTCTTTGTTTGCGCATGTTCAGGCCGCCTTCCTGACCTGCTTGCGATACAGAAAATCCATCACCGCCGCGCGATAGTTGGAGTAGGTGATATCGGCACTCAGCGCCAGTCGATCGCGCGGGCGCGGCAAGTCTATGGTCAGAATTTCGCCTATGGTCGCAGCAGGACCATTGCTCATCATCACGATGCGGTCCGACAATAAAACCGCTTCGTCGACATCGTGCGTAACCATTACCACTGTGGCGCCGGTCTTGCTCAGCACACCATTGAGTTCATCTTGCAAACTGGCGCGGGTTAGCGCGTCGAGTGCGCCAAAAGGCTCGTCCATCAGCAATATTTTTGGCTCCATGGCAAAGGCCCGCGCGATGCCGACGCGCTGCTTCATGCCGCCGGAAATCTCGTGCGGATATTTGTCCATCGCATGATCCATGTGCACCATTTCCAGTGCTGCAGCCACTCGCGCCTTGAGTCGGCTCTTGCGCTCCTTGCGCCCGAACACCCGCTCGACCGCCAGCATGACGTTGCCGGCACAAGTCAGCCAGGGCAACAGGCTGTGGTTTTGAAACACCACCGCGCGCTCCGGTGCAGGACCGGCAATTTCTCGCTCGTTGCAGAGCAGGACGCCGCTACTCGGCAGGGTCAGGCCGGCGATCAAATTTAGCAGCGTGGATTTGCCGCAGCCCGAGTGTCCGATCAAGGTGACTACTTCACCTTCATTGACCGCCAGATTGATGTTTTGCAGGGCGACGAATTTGCCTTGCTTGGTATTGAAAGTCTGGCCGACGCTTTCAACTTTGAGCAGTGGTTTGGTGCTTGATTTCATGGCTATCTGGCCTCGTAGCTAAAGCGTTTTGCCATCAGCAACAGCATTTGCTCCAGCACCAGACCGACGATGCCGATAACGAAAATGGCAATCAAAATGTGATCGACCTTTAGGTTGTTCCATTCGTCCCACACCCAGAAACCTATGCCCACACCGCCGGTGAGCATTTCGG
>JANYAW010000012.1 GCA_025361105.1 Rhodocyclaceae bacterium
GGGCTGGTCAAGCTGGAACACGCCTACCGCAGAGTTTTCAGCCTTGTGATTTTCCGACTCACTTCGTCTCCCACAGGGCGCGGATGGGAACGGCATACAGGCCGTTGCCAAATCCGGCGCTCATTTCTCCGTCGTGCAGCACGACACCGGTGGCGAAGCGCTTGCCCGCTGCGTCCTTTAGTTTGCGCAGGCCGCGAAAGTCGGCGGCGGTCACGGTGGCCGAGGCTTTGACTTCCACGCCGCTGACCATGCCAGCGCCATGTTCCAGCACGATATCGACTTCGAAGTCATCTTTGTCGCGATAGTGGTGGAAGCGGATTTCTTGATCCTGCCAGCTGGCTTGTCGGCGTAGCTCCTGCAAGACAAAAGTCTCCAGCAACTGGCCCAGCGTACTGCGATCTTGCATTAGGGCGTCGGCATCCAGCCCCAGCAGCGCACAGGCGACTCCCGTATCGGCGACATGCAGTT
This sequence comes from Rhodocyclaceae bacterium, assembly GCA_025361105.1. GTDB lineage: Bacteria > Pseudomonadota > Gammaproteobacteria > Burkholderiales > Rhodocyclaceae > JADKHX01. The sequence goes on from JANYAW010000012.1 coordinate 469, forward strand.
TCGGCGTCTTGATCAGGCGGCTCAGACGGTTGGTGTGCCACGGTGGAAGCTCTTCGAGCAGGAAGACCCGTTCGAGCAGCGTGACGTAATCGCGGATGGTGGGGCGGCTCAACTGAAACGGACTGGCCAGATCGCTGATATTGATCAGCCGGGCGGTCTGGCCGGCGGCAAGCGCCAACAGGCGAGGCAGCGCATCGAGCGAGGCGATGCGTGCCAGGTCGCGGACATCGCGCTGGACCAGTGTCTCGATGTAGTCGCGATACCAGATGCTACGGCGGCGCGCGCTTGAGCGGGCCAGCGCCGCCGGATAGCCACCAGCGGCAACGCGCTCGGCCAGCACTTTGCCCAAGCGTTCGGCCTTGCGGGTCTTAAAGGCACCGGCAAACAAGGTATCGAGAAAGCGCGGGCGTTGACCGGCCAATTCACACTGCGCCAGCGGATGCAGCCGCAGCATGCCCATGCGCCCGGCCAGTGACTCGGCCAGCGTTGGCAGTAGCAGTACATTGGCCGAGCCGGTGAGCAGGAAGCGGCCGGGAACACGATGCCGGTCCACCGCCGATTTAAGTGTGCTGAAAATGCCCGGCGCCCGCTGCACTTCGTCGAGTATTACGCGCTCTGGTAGATCAGCGATGAAGCCCACCGGATCGGTGGTAGCCGCCGCGAGCGTCAGCTCATCGTCGAAACTGAAATAGGTGTAAGCCTGAGCCTGCCCGACCATTTTCGCCAGCGTGGTTTTGCCACACTGGCGCGGCCCATGAATCAGGACAACAGGCGTATCGGCCAGCGCTTCGAGCAGGCCGGGTTCGGCAAAACGAGGGTAGATGTGGTCGGCGGACATGACGGCCAATTGTAAGCTTTAGTCCCGTCCAATTGCAAGGATATAGGGCGTCCAATTGAAAGGTTTGACCCTGGTTTGATGCAAAAATTTGGCATCCCTCTTAAGAGGAACTCACATTAGGATGTCGGCAATGTTCGCCGTTATAGTGCTTGGCGACTTCCTCGGTAAATACTCCAATGAGCCTTCAATCCGTCCGCGACTTCTTTGCCACCCGTAATCTCGACATCCCCATCATCGAGCTCGACGTCAGTACCGCCACCGTGGCACTGGCCGCTGAGGCGCATGGGGTGGAGGCTGGGCGGATTGCCAAGACCCTGGCGTTTCGACTCAAGGACAATCAGGTATTGCTGTTGGTGGCGCGTGGGGATGCGCGGATTGACCATCAGAAGTTCAAGGCGGTGTTTGGCAAGGGCAAGATGTTGGGGCTGGATGAGGTGGTCGAATTGACCGGGCATCCGGTTGGTGGCGTGTGCCCGTTCGGCCTGCTGCAGCCGTTGCCGATTTATCTCGATCAGTCATTGCAGGATTTCGACGAGCTGATTCCGGCGGCGGGTAGCACGCACAGCGCGGTGCGTATCAGCCCGGCGCTGATGGCCGAGGTGACGGAGGGGACGTGGGTGGATGTGTGTGTGCTGCCTTCGGCGGTGTGATCGATTTTGCTAGTTGGTGCCGGTGACACGCCGTCATTGATACGCTGACGCGCGGGGCTCACCCGCAGCACCTCATCCGCCGAGTTGCTTGCTAAGGCGAGCCAACTCCTGTTGTTCCATTTGTTGGCGGATTGATTTTTCTATCGCCGGTTTCAATTTTTCAAATTCAGGCATTTGCTGATCACGACTGGCTTCAAGCTTGATGATCGACACCGCACTCTTACCGGTCTGCAACGGTCCGATTAAATCGCCGGGTTTGGCAGCATCGAGTTTTTCGGCAACGACGGGCAATATTTCAGTTTTCCAATGCCAGCCTAAGTCACCCCCGTTGCCGCCCGTTTGTTTATCCTCAGACACGCTCTTGGCTACCGTAGCGAAAGGCTTTTTGCCGCGCTTCAATTCATCTATTGCTTTCTGCGCTGCCGCGTCGTCTGCCACTACGATGTGGCTGAGATGGTACTGGCGGTTTCCGTTCGCATTCACCAGCTTGGTGTAGGCATCTTTCAAGGTGGATTCCTGGATCGGGTTGCGCCGGAAAAAATCCACCCAATAGGCAGCCACGATAGCCTGACGGCGTGCGATTTCCATTCGGATTTGCACATTGTGCTGGTCCACCAGTTGCAATTTATTGGCCTCGCCAATAATCACTTCCTGAATCGCCAGATCTTTTTGCAGCAAGGCGCGGCGGTTATCCGCTTCCGGCCCGGGCTTTGCGCCGCTCATCATGAAGTCGACCAACACGGTAGCGGACACTCCAGTCGCCGCCGCGGTGGAACCAGCGTCAGCGGCAAAGACATATTGGCTGCTAAGCATCAGCAACACCAGCGCAAGTCGTGTTTTTTTCATTTTTACTTCCTTTGAGATTGGTTCAATGGTGGCATGCGGTAATTAGCTGAGGTGAATGTCCGGCACTATGCCAAACCATAGCATTTCCAAAAAAACACAGGCAAGCGTTTTAAGGGCCGGGGCTATCGTAGCCCAAGGCCTTGTAAGCCTCGTTTTTGAAAACCACGGTGTACGCGCCGCCCTGCCCGTAATAACGTTGGGTCATCAGCACGCCGGCGATATTGAGACGCGGGTTAAACCACCAGGCGGTTCCGGCGAGGCCACCCCAGCTCACTTCACCGCTTACTTCCTTGGGATCAAACGGACCGGGGTGAACGGCAACCGATGAACCCAAGCCAAAGGCGCGCCCGACCATGGGCGGAAAATTCGGGAACTGTACCCACATGCCGGGCGGCAGTTGATTGGTCGCCATCATCGCAATGGTGGCGGGCTTGAGCAGGGTTTGCCCGCCGGGCATGAGACTTTGAATCAGCCGCACCATATCGCCCAGGGTGGTAACCAACCCGCCGCCGCCGGATTCAAAGGCAGCACGCTTGACATAGGCACCGGGGAACGGTGCGGCATCGGCGCGCAGCAATCCGGGCAGTGTGGGGTTGGTGATATCGCGGCCAACATAAAGCGCAGTGAGCCGGTGCAGTTTGGATTCCGGGACAAAGAAATCAGTATCGACCATCCCCAGTGGTTCAAAGATGCGCCGTGCGATAAATGCGCCAAAGGTTTCGCCGGAAATGACCTCGATCAGGTAAGCCAACACGTCGGTGGCAATCGAATATTCCCAGCGCGTGCCCGGGTGTGATGCCAGCGGCAGCGGTGCCAAAGCCGCGATGAATTCTTTCATAGCCTTGCCGGGGTGGCGCAATTCGGCCGCGCTGTAGGCCTTGGCAATAACGGTGCTGGGGTCAAAAATGCCATACGACAGCCCGGAGGTATGCGTCATCAGATGGCGGATGGTGATAGCCGACTTGGCCGGCTCGGTGTCATCGATGCGGATTGCATTGGGGCGGAGCACTTGGCGCATGCCCAGTTCCGGAATGTATTTTTCAATCGGGTCATCAAACTGCAGCAGGCCATCTTCCCAGAGCAGGAGTACCGCACAGGAGGTCACCAATTTGGTGTTGGAAAACGCACGGAAAATGTGATCTTCACGCAGCACAATGCCCGCTTCTTTGTCGGCATAGCCGTAGCAAAAAGTATCGACCACATCTCTGCCGCGCAGCAACGCCGTCGATACACAGGGCAGAAAATCTTGGTCAACTTGTGCCCGCATGGCGGTGTGTAGTGCGGTGGTGTTCAGCATAGTCATGGTCAGTTCCAGATTTTTAACGTCCGCCAATCTAGCAGATGGCAAAGCCCAATCGTCCACCTGTGCTGCGGGCGGCGATAATTCGCATTGGCGTTACTTGTTGCGCGACGACCCACGCACTGACCAACAAAACTGGAACCACGATGAACACACCGAAACACCTCATTGCTGAGGCAGATGGCTTAGCAATTCCTGCCGGTTACAAATCCTTTAATTTCCCCATCGGCGGGCCATTCATTTCCACCAACGGCCCGCTACTGCATCGGCAAGACGGCAAGCAATTCCTGCTTGGCATGCGAGTGGAAAAGCGCCATTGCAATCCCATGGATGTTTGTCATGGCGGCATGTTGATGAGCTTTGTTGATATGGCGATGCCTATGGGTGTGATCTATCAAGAGAACATCAATCGCTTTTTGCCGACCATTAGTTTGACTACGGATTTTCTCGCACCGGTGCCATTGGATGCATGGCTGGAAGCGCGCACGGATGTGTTACGGATGACGCGCAGCATCGTGTTTGCGCAGTGCGTGGTGACGGTCGACGACGTTCCCGCCGTACGCGCCAGCGGAGTGTTCAAGCTGGGGCCGGAGTACAAGTTTCCGGCGCAGACTTAATTCGTTTGTTTCTTGGCGTTGGCGATGAAATCCCCATCCCCACCCCGACCCTCCCCTTGAAGGGGAGGGGGAGTTTGCCCTGTACGACGGCGTGTTGCTAGCACCAACTCGTCGTACTACGCGTCCTCGCGCGCGACCCAATCCCTCACCATGGGGATATGGTCGGTCGGGTCATCGCTAAACTCCAGCCACGCGGGGCGAATTTTTCTGGTGAAGGGATAGATGAAGCCTTGCGCATTGACTGTCCAATGCGCGGCGAGGCCACCGACGATGGGGTGTTTTTTCCACATCACTTCGCGCAGGCCTTGATAGCCCGGATGACTGGTGACGCGGTTGTCGGCGAAATAAATGAATAGACCTATGCCCAGCACCACGGCGGCGGTGACAATTCTGCTGTTATCAATCACTCGATTGGCCAGCGGTGAATCGGCGGCGTTGATGGCGTGAAATGATTGCCTATGCGCATATTCGGTGATGGTGAAAATCAGCTTGAACATGTGCGTGAAGGCACCCATCATCGAAAACAATAGCGCCCAGATCGGCACCCAATAAAGTCGCGCGGCGGTTTCGCCATCGTGGCCGGTTTCAAAATGTTTTGACGATTCCAGCGACTCCAATATTTGTTTGACATTGCTGGCCTGCGTCCATTTGAAAAGCTCACGACCAAAATCGGCGTGGTTCATGTCGCGACGAAATACGCAGTCGAAACAGGCCAGCCGTTTGCCGACAAATTTGCCCATGGCTGGGGTGGCCAAATAGACCGATTTGGATAAGCCCGGCGGAACAATTTCGCCATCGAGTTGCCCGCGGATGAACTCAGTCCATGCACTCATTGCGGCAGTCTTGCCCTTTGCTTTCAGGTCGGCTTGGTACTGCGCCGACCCTTCGCGATACGGGCCGTCGTAGATTTTGTCCAAATCGTCATAAGCCTCTTCAAAGGCTTTGTAGGAGTTCGCTCCGTATTGCTGATCCCAATCGCGGTACATCATTTCCTTGAGCAACATCGGCCGGTCGGCGGCGAAGCGATCCTGATTCAAGGCCGAGCCGAAAATCGGAAACAGCGCCAGGAAGGCTTTGCCTTCAGGGCTTTCAAAAGCATTGCTGTCTTTCTCGGTACCTTTGAGCGAATAAATACCTTCTTGAATTGCGCGCCGCACGAGGGTTAGCGTTGCCGCTTGTTGGCGTTCGATGCCGAGCTTTTCGGTGTAGGACGGCAGCGCATATTTGACGCTGGCGATCATGATGTAACCACCGAGCAAAATCACGATAAAGCCCGCACCCATTTTGTAATAACTGCATTTGGTTTGCGCCGTGTTGTAGCGTATCCAATAACGCAATAACAAAAATCCGATGACTACCACGACGAACAAGGCGCTCAGTGCGACCGATATTTCTACAGTGGTGCGATGGATATAAAAATCGATGACTTTGCCCTCGGCCCACCAGGTCAGCAGCACGCAGATTAGAGTGATGGCGATGCCGACGACAATTCGCGCCGCCCAATGCACATCCATCTTTTCGCATTGACGTACCCAGCCGGTAAGGAACAGCAGAGACACCGCGCAGCCCGAAATCAGGCGACCCCAATGTTCAATCGCCGTGGTGCTTTCCAGCGTGGTGGTACCACTGATGCTATCGAGCAGATGCACACCAAATGACAGCTCGAACCACAAATAAATCGGCGTGGCGAAAATCACGAACAACAGATGGTGAAAGCGAAAGCCATCTTTTCTGTTGCCGGGTATCGTATTGTCTTGCGTCAGGAGTCGGAACGAAGCACTAGGGATCATGACATTGCGCCGTTAAGCAGAGCGGAAATCTTAGCAGAGTCGGCCATTAAGACTGTGCGAGCTCAAAGCAAAAACACCGTCGCCAGCCCCAGAAAAATAAAGAAGCCACCCGAGTCTGTCACCGCAGTAATCATCACCGAAGCACCAATTGCTGGATCGCGCCCGAGGCGTTGCATGGTCATTGGAATAGCGACGCCGACAGCTGCCGCAAGCAACAAATTCAAGGTCATCGCCGCCGTCATTACCAAGCCCAATTTCCAGTCGTGATACAGCCACCAAGTCACCAGCCCCAACAAGCCGCCCCAGACCAGACCATTGATCATTGCGACTTTCAGTTCCTTGCGAAACAAACGGCGTTTGGATTCCTCGCCGATTTGTCCGAGTGCAATCGCACGCACGATCATGGTGATGGTCTGATTGCCTGAATTGCCACCAATGCCCGCCACAATTGGCATCAGCGCGGCCAGCGCCACCAGTCTTTCGATCGAACCTTCGAACGCACCAATGACACGGCTGGCGATAAATGCGGTGACCAGATTCAGCGCCAGCCACGACCAACGGTTCTTCACCGAATCCATCACCGGTGCAAAAATATCTTCTTCCTCGGCCAAACCAGCCTGTGCCAACTGATCCGCCTCGGCGTTTTCGCGGATGAAGTCGAGCACGGCATCCACCGTCACCCGACCAACCAATCGACCCTCGGCATCGACCACCGCCGCAGAAACCAAATCGTAACGCTCGAAAGCCTGCGCCGCGTCGTCGGCCTTGTCAGACGCTTCCAGTGTCAAAGTTTCCTTGTGCATGACATCGGCCACCAGCGTTTCGGGGTCGCGCAACAAGAGCAAATTAAGCGGCAACACGCCTTGGAATTCTTCGTCGCGGCTGACCACAAAAAGTTGGTCGGTGTGATCGGGCAGTTCATCAAAATGGCGCAGATAACGCAGCACCACTTCCAGCGTGATATCGCTGCGTATAGTCATCATGTCGAAGTCCATCAGCGCGCCGACAGCGTCCTCGTCATACGACATCGCGGCGCGGAGTTCTTCGCGCTCTTCGGCCGGCAGCGAGCGGAACACATCGGCCAACACATTGTCCGGCAAATCGCCCGCAAGGTCGGCCACTTCGTCGGTGTCCAACGTTTCCACCGCTGCCAACAGCTCGCTTGGCGCCATCGACTCAATCAGCGTTTCGCGAACCGCATCAGAAACTTCCAACAAAATTTCGCCGTCGCGATCGGCCTTGACCAAATCCCAAACTTGCAGCCGGTCATCAAGCGGCAGCGCTTCGAGCACATAGGCGATATCAGCCGAATGCATTGCGTCGAGCGCATGATGCAAGCTGTTCAGATGCTGCTTATGCACCAGGTTTTCGATCAATTCCTGACGCGGCGATTGGTCGCCATGCTGCTCAGGCTGTACTTGCCGATGCACCAGATTTTCAACCCGCTTTTGCCGCGCCAACAAGGCCTGAACTTCGCGCAAACTGTCCTGCACATCGTCCTGGTGCGCAGGCGCGTTCGCAGTTGCGTTCTCTCGTTCGGGGAGTGGAGTACGGTCAGGCGTGGCGGTCATGGCGGCAATCGGGCGCGATTGGTCAGGCTTGGAGTGATTCGATTTTATCCCGCGCTGTTGTTGCGTTGTCGGTACGCTGCCGACACTAGGCTTTCAGCGCGCATGTCATGTACCATTCCGCAATATCCCAGCCGCACCAAATCTGTATGAATGCAATCACCCACGTTCGCCCACCCGCCGTCGCCGGATCGTTTTATCCGGCGGATGTGTCCAGCCTGCGTAGAGAGCTCGCGCGTTGTCTGGATACGCCGTCGCTCGCCGCTGCGTCAGTTGGTGCTGGTGTGGAGTCTGGGCTTAGTAGAGCCCAGCCGCTCCACGGGCGCGAAGCAGTGCTTCGCGAAACCCCCGCTCCGCCGCCGTCGAGTAAACTCAAAGCCCTCATCGTGCCTCACGCCGGCTACATTTATTCCGGCGCAACTGCCGGACGTGCCTATGCGCAAATCGCCGCGCAGCGCGATGTGATACGCCGCGTGGTCTTGCTCGGCCCCACCCATCGCGTTGCGGTACAGGGTATCGCCGCGCCAACGGTCGATTGTTTTGCTACGCCGCTGGGCGATATTCCACTGGATCGCCAAGCGATAAATGCACTGGCCGATTTGCCTTGCGTGGTGGCCAATGATGCCGCCCACGCGCAGGAACATTCGCTCGAAGTTCATCTACCTTTTTTGCAAACCGTGTTGGGAGATTTTTCTTTGGTTCCGCTGGCCGTCGGCCAAACTTCTGTGATGGAAGTTGCCGCGTTGATTGACCGGCTGTGGGGCGGTGACGAAACGCTGATTGTGGCCAGCTCGGATCTATCGCATTTCCACACCTACGCTGAAGCGCAGCACATTGATAAAGCAACGGCCGAGCAAATTCTCAAGCTCGAACTTTTGACCAGTTACGATCAGGCTTGCGGCGCGATGCCGATTAACGCTTTGCTCCACGTCGCGCGCCGTCGCGGCATGACGATTGCCCGTTTGGCGCAATGCAATTCGGGTGATACGGCAGGGGATAAAGCGCGTGTGGTTGGTTATGCTTCCTTTGGGCTTTACGAGCCGCCGCAACTTGGTGCTGTGCTACTGGCGAACGCACGCAATGCGATTGCCGCACATTTAGGTGCGGTGGCGGCAAGCGCCAATCATCCTGAATTTGCCAAGCCCGGCGCGACCTTTGTCACGCTGACGCTCGACGGACAATTGCGCGGCTGCATCGGCTCGCTCGAAGCGCATCGCGCCTTGGGCGATGACGTGCGCGCCAACGCTGCCAGTGCCGCGTTTCGCGATCCACGCTTCAAGCCGCTGACAGCCGAAGAATTCCAACGCGTCAAAGTTGAAGTCTCGCTACTCACCAAACCATCGCCCATGCAATTCGCCGATGAAGCCGATGCCTTGAGCCAACTTCGTCCGAACATTGACGGCATCATTCTGTCTGCGGGCAACGGCTCCCAAACTTGGCGCAGCACTTTTCTGCCACAAGTTTGGGAGCAATTACCCGAGCCGAAAACCTTTATGGCGCACTTGAAACAAAAAGCCGGTTTGCCTGCCGATGCTTGGCCTGAAGGCATCAAACTATTTCGCTACGGTGTGCAGAAATGGAAGGAATGATGAAAAAAACCGTACAGCCGATTTCCGGCGCACCCGCGCGCTGGTGGCATCGGCTCGATAACGAGCGCATCCAATGCGATCTGTGCCCACGCGAATGCAAGCTGCATGAAGGTCAGCGCGCCGCATGTTTCGTGCGGGCGATGACGGACGGCGAATTGGTGCTGACCACCTATGGCCGCAGCTCCGGTTTTTGCATCGACCCGATAGAAAAAAAGCCGCTGAACCATTTTTACCCCGGCTCCAGCGTGCTCTCGTTTGGCACAGCCGGTTGCAATCTGGCATGCAAGTTTTGTCAGAATTGGGACATCTCAAAATCGCGTGATATGGACAGGCTGATGGCCGATGCCACGCCGCAAGCAATTGCCAATGCCGCCTTGCAACACAAGGCCGCGAGCGTCGCCTTCACTTACAACGATCCGGTGATTTTCGCCGAGTACGCGATGGACACCGCCGATGCTTGTCATGCACTCGGCATCAACACGGTGGCGGTGACGGCGGGCTATATGCACCTCGCTCCGGCGCGAGAGTTCTATTCCAAAATGGATGCGGCGAATGTCGATCTCAAGGGCTTCACCGATGAGTTTTATTTCAAGCTCTGCGGCGCACGTTTGCAACCAGTGCTCGATCTGCTGGTGATGGTACATCACGAGACCAATTGCTGGATGGAAATCACCACGCTGCTGATCCCCGGCCACAACGATTCGGATGCCGAACTCACCGCCTTGTCGCGTTGGGTCGCCAAGGAATTAGGCTCGGATGTGCCGTTGCATTTCACTGCTTTTCATCCCGACTTCAAGATGCCCGATGTGCCAGCCACGCCACCGGCAACGCTGACCCGCGCGCGTCGCATTGCGTTGGATGCGGGGCTGCATTACGTCTACACCGGCAACGTGCACGACACAGCGGGCGGCACGACGACATGCCCGAATTGTCAGCACGCGGGTGTGATTCGTGATTGGTACAACATCCGTCATTACGATTTGAGCGAGCAAGGTGCCTGTCCAAATTGCGGCACGCAAATCGCCGGACGCTACAAACAGTTCACCGGCGCTTTCGGCCCCAAACGCATACCGCTGCATGTGCATGCGGCAAACTAAATTCATGACCACAAAATCTCCCCGCAGCGTTTCCTGTCCCCAATGTGGCGAGCCGGTTCCGTGGCTAGAGACCAGCCGCTACCGGCCATTTTGTTCGGCGCGTTGCAAGGGCATCGACCTTGGCGCGTGGGCCAGTGGCGACTACGCTATTGCGGCGGTGAGTCTCGAAGACAAAATTGACGACGACAACACCGAAAACGAACTCCCCAACTAAGTGTAAAAGTAAGCACCATGACAACTCACAACAGCAATCACCAATTCGCCTTTCTCAGCGGCGCAAATTTTCTCAAAGCGCCCAACCTCGCCGCCAAACCCGACAGTCGATTTGCGGTCGCTGGCATTGCCTGGGATGGCTGCGTCACCAATCGTCCCGGTGCGCGTTTCGGCCCGTCGGCCATCCGCCGTGCCAGCCATATGTTGTGCGACGGCGTGCATCCCTATTTTGATATCTCGCCGCTGGATGTGATGGGCGATGCGGGCGATCTTGCCCTGCCCAATACCAGTCTGGAAGCCATGCGCCATGAGCTGATGCCATTGGCTGATGAGCTGATTAGCAAATATCACATGCTCTGGCTGGGTGGCGATCACTCGATCACTTTGCCGCTGCTGCGCGCCTACAAAAAAGTTTATGGCCGACCGCTGGCGCTGGTGCATTTCGATGCCCATTGCGATACCTGGACCGATCATTTTGGCGAGCCCTCCGGTCACGGCACCTGGACCTACGAGGCAATCAAGGAAGGGCTGGTGGTGCCCGAGGCAACCATGCAAATTGGCATACGCTCATCGGGCTTGCGCGAGGCGCGCGAGTACGTGAACACGGTGGGTGGAAGGGTGTTCACAGCGCGTCAGCTACGCGGCTGTCACAGCGAAGATCAGCTGGCCGTGGTGGCCAATGAAGTCAGACGGCGTGTCGCCAGCACCAACTCATCGGCGGTTTATCTGAGCTTCGATATTGACGCGCTCGATCCGGCTTTTGCGCCAGGAACGGGGACGCCAGAGCCCGGCGGATTGACCAGCGCACAGGCGATGACCCTGCTTGAACTGATGGCCGACCTGCCCTTTGTCGGCATGGATATGGTGGAAGTCGCGCCGGCCTACGATCACGCCGAACTCACTACCAACGTCGCCGCCACGCTGGCGTGGACCTATCTTTGCGGGCAGGCAAAAAAGCCGCGATGAATCCAGCCCGCGAGGCAGAGCTGACACGGCGTTCCTATTACACCGCGACGGTTCCCGCGCTGGCTCCGCGTAGCGTATTGCAAGGAGCAGAAACAGCCGACGTTTGCGTAGTTGGCGGCGGCCTGGCAGGACTTTCTGCAGCACTGGAATTACGTGCGCGCGGTTTCTCCGTGGTGGTGTTGGAAGCCATGCAAATCGGCTGGGGCGCATCGGGACGCAATGGCGGACAAGTCATCGTCGGCCACGCCAACGATGCGCCTTATGTCGATCAGCTCGGGCTCGTCGAAGCCAAACGCGCCTGGGATATTTCGGTGGAAGGCACGGATTTATTGCGTGCAAGAATTGCCGAGTACCACATCGACTGCGACTACACGCCGGGCTGGTTGTATCTGGCGGTGAATCAGCGCAAGGCGCGCGAGCTGCAAAGCGGTTTTGAATTTAATCGCGATCAATTTTCCTATCCGCATCAAACCTGGATATCGTCCAAAGAGATAGGCAACTGCATCGCCAGCCCGCGTTTTGTGGCCGGCTATCACGACGCGCGTTCGGGGCATTTGCATCCACTGAAATACACACGCGGGATTGCCGCTGCGGCAGAAAAATCCGGTGCGAAACTATTTGAGAATTCACGTGTGACAGAAATCGTACGCGGCGCAAAGCCCATTGTGCGTACTGCGCAAGGCAGCGTGAGTTGCCAGTTCGTCCTCCTCGCCGGCAATTGCTATTTGGGCAATCTGATACCAGAAATCGACCGCCGCATCATGCCGGTTGGCACTTACGTCGTGGCTTCCAATCCGCTGTCGCCGGCCCTTGCGGACAGCTTGATCAAAGACCGCGCTGCGGTTTGCGACAGCAATTTCATTCTCGATTACTTCCGTCCCAGCGCAGACCATCGCCTGATATTTGGTGGCCGCGTGAGTTACAGCACGATGACCCCGATCGATCTCGACAACAGCATGCGCGCCCGTATGCTGAAAGTTTTTCCGCAGCTGGGCTCGGACCTGAAAGTCGACTATTCCTGGGGTGGTTTCGTCGACATCACCATGAATCGTGCTCCCGATTTCGGTCGCCTCGCCGAGAATATTTATTACCTGCAAGGCTTCTCCGGTCACGGCCTCGCGCTCACCGGCATCGCCGGAAAACTGGCCGCCGAAGCAATCGCCGGACAAGCCGAACGCTTTGATATTTACGCCCGCCTGAAACACTTGCCCTTCCCCGGCGGGAAGCTCCTGCGCACACCCGCGCTGGTGCTCGGCATGCTGTGGTATCAGTTGCGGGATTTGGTTTAGGCGGCTAGAAAAAATCCGCATAGCGTTGCATTTCCCAATGCGAAACATGCTGCGAATAGGCTATCCATTCCATGCGTTTGAGGCGTGCGAATTCGGCGACGAAATCTGTGCCTAAGGCTTCGACCATCATCTTGTCGGCGGTCAGCGCATCGACCGCTTCGCCCAAATGTTGTGGCACGCAAGGGATGCCTTTGGCGACGAGCTGTGCGGGCGTGTAGTCGTACAAATCATCATCGTGTTTTTCACCAACGGCGAGTTTTCTTTCAATGCCATCAAGCCCGGCAGCGATTAGCCCGGCGGTGACCAAATAAGGGTTTGCACCGGCATCGGCGAGTCGCCATTCGATACGTCCGCCCGGGCAGCGGGCGAGCACGGTGCGGTTGTTGCCGTAGGCGATGTAGGCGGGCGCCCAGGTCGCGCCGGAGAGCGAATTGCCGACCACCAGACGTTTGTAGCTATTCACCGTCGGCGCGCACAGGGCGGTGAGCGCGGGCGCGTGGTGCAAGATTCCGGCGAGGAATTGGTAACCGAGCTCACTCAAGCCATAGCCATTCTTATCGTTCTTATCTTCCATCAAATTCACTCCGGCGGCGTCTGCCAGCGAGAGATGAAAATGCAGGCCATTGCCGGCGCGATTGGCAAATGGCTTGGGCATGAAACTGCACAACATGCCGAGTTCCTCCGCCGCAAAACTGGCCGCCATCTTGAAGAAAATGTAGCGATCGGCACTGGTCAGCGCGTCGGAATACACGTAATTGATTTCGTATTGACCACTCGCATCTTCGTGGTCGATTTGATAAACATCCGCACCAACCGCCGACATTGCGCTGGTGACGCGTTCCAAAAACGTACGATTGGTTTTGCGCGTCATGCCCTTGTAATCGTAGCTGGCCTTGTCAAGCTGGTCGAATTCGTCGGCGGCGACATAGCCGCCTTTGCCATCGCGTTTCAGCAGCGTGAATTCCGGCTCCAGTCCGGTGTTCAGTGACCATCCGCGTTCTGCCAGTCGAGCCAATTGGGATTTGAGCAATACGCGTGAACAGAGGGCGTGCGGCCGGCCATGTACGTAACCATCGCTGGCCACTCGCGCATAGCCGGGCAGCCAGGGTAATGTAGATAGCGTTGTCAAATCTGCTCGCGCGTAGTAGTCGCCGCCGTTGCGCGGAATGCCGGTGCCCCAAATCGCATAGCCGGAAAAGCCCGCGCCGATGTGGGTAATCATGTCCAGATGTCGTGCAGGCACCATCTTGGTTTTCGCTGCGCCGTGGATGTCGACGAATTGGGCGAGGATGTATTCAATTCGGTTGTCTTGTATCCAGGTCTTTGCAGCGAGAAGCGATTGATCATTCATAGTGTCTGCTCTGTGATTAACGGCGTGTCCGGTTTGGTGGTGACACTCAACGGCGTATCACCAGCACCAACTGGCGTGCATCTAATTGCTCGGAAATGAAAATTGCGCATTTGCCAACGGCGTCACCGGCCAACGTTGCGTCAAGGTTTTTCGTCGGGTGTAAAAGCGAATTCCATCCGGTCCGTAAATCGATAAATCGCCGAACAAGGATCGCTTCCAGCCGCCGAAGGAATGATAGGCGACCGGCACCGGCAGCGGCACATTGATGCCGACCATGCCGATGTGAACCGCATTGGAAAACGCCCGCGCCGTACCGCCATCACGGGTAAAAATGCAAGCCCCATTGCCATATTCGTGCGCGTCAATCACCGCGATGGCGGCGGCCAATGTCGGCACGCGCATGACCTGCAAGACCGGGCCGAAAATTTCTTCGCGATAACTTTGCATGTCAGTTGTGACGCCATCGAGCAAAGTGCCGCCGAGAAAAAATCCGTCCGCGTGATTCGCCACTTTCAATCCGCGCCCATCGACGACCACGCTTGCGCCATCAAATGCTGCGCTGTCGATATAAGCACGCACTTTGTCACGATGCGGGCCGCTGATCAGCGGACCCATTTCGCTGCTGCGCTCCATGCCGTTGCCGATTTTCAATGCGCGTACTTTAGGTGCGAGTTTTTCAATCAGGGAATCAGCGACCGTGTCGCCCACCGCCACCGCCACCGAGATCGCCATGCAGCGTTCGCCGCAAGAGCCGTAGGCTGCACCCATCAAGGCATTCACGGCATTATCAATATCCGCGTCGGGCATTATCACCGCATGATTTTTTGCGCCGCCAAGTGCTTGCACCCGTTTGCCGTGTGCCGTGCCGGTGGCATAAATGTATTCGGCAATCGCGGTCGAACCGACAAAACTCACCGCCTGAATGCGCGGATCGGTCAGCAGCGTATCGACGGCTTCTTTGTCGCCATTGACGACATTAAAAACGCCTGTAGGCAATCCGGCTGCGGCAAATAATTCAGCCAAAATAATCGCCGTGCTCGGGTCTTTTTCGGACGGCTTCAAGATAAAGCAATTGCCGCAAACGATGGCCAAAGGAAACATCCACATCGGCACCATCGCCGGAAAGTTGAACGGCGTGATACCAGCAACAACTCCCAGCGGGCGCAGCTCCGACCACGAATCAATTTCGGGGCCGACATCGCGGCTGTGTTCGCCTTTGAGCAAATCCGGTGCGCCACATGCGTACTCAACCACTTCAATTCCGCGCTGCAATTCGCCCAGTGCATCGTCCCAAACTTTGCCATGTTCTTCGGTAATCGCATGGACGATGCGGTCAGTGTTTTTCTCAAGCAATTCCTTGAACTTGAACAGCAC
>JANYAW010000016.1 GCA_025361105.1 Rhodocyclaceae bacterium
GTTTGGTATTTGCAGGCCAAAGGGCCGGATACGGTGGCCTTGTTTTATCCGATCGATGCGCCGACACTAGCGTATCGCTTGCCCGATTTTGATATTGAAGTGCAGTTTGAGCCGACCGAATTTACGCAGGTGAATCCTGGCGTGAATCGCATGTTGGTGCGTCGCGCGATGATGTTGCTGGCGCCGAAAGCGGGCGAGCGAATCGCCGACATGTTTTGCGGATTGGGTAATTTCACGCTGCCGATTGCACGCCTTGGTGCGCAAGTGATCGGTGTGGAAGGTAGCGATGCGCTGGTTCGTCGCGCCGAGAAAAATGCGCGACACAATGGTTTGGAAAATCGCTGTGAATATCGGGTGGCGAATTTGTTTGAAGCCGATTCAGCGAGTCTTGCAGCTCTGGGCAAAATCGACAAAATGCTGATCGACCCACCGCGCGAAGGTGCTGATGCATTGGTCAAAGCACTGCCTGCGCTTGACAGTGAATTCGACGCACCGCAGCGCATTGTCTATGTATCGTGTAACCCCGCGACCTTGGCGCGCGATGCCGCGGTTTTGGTGCATGAGAAGGGCTACAAGCTACGTGGCGCAGGCATCGCCAGCATGTTTCCGCATACGGCGCATGTGGAGTCGATTGCGTTTTTCGAGCGATAAAAACGGCGCTGAGAATTTCTCCCCAGCGCCGCGCTTTCTGACGGCGGCGGAGCAGGGAATTCGCAAAGCATCGCTTTGCACCTGCATAGCGGGTCGGCTGTACTAAGCCGACACTGCGTACCAGCACCAACTGGCGCGTGGCAAATCTATTTCAATCGCGCTCACCGGTGAACGCCATGATGAGATTCAGCAGATTGATGAAGATGTTGTAAATATCCAGGTAGACATTCAAGGTCGCGGTGATGTAGTTGGTTTCGCCGCCTTTGACGATGTTGTTAATGTCGTAAAGCACGTAGGCCGAGAAAACTATAATCGCCATTGCCGACAGTGCGAGTGACAAGGCCGGAATCTGGAAAAACATATTGGCAACGCCGGCCAGAATCATCAGGATCAAGCCCGCGAACAGGAACTTCCCAAGATTTGAAAAGTCACGTGCGGTGTTTGAAGCCACGCCAGCCAGTGTCATGAAAATCGCGCCGGTGCCACCTGCTGCCAAAGCAATCATGGTGCCGCC
This sequence comes from Rhodocyclaceae bacterium, assembly GCA_025361105.1. Classification (GTDB taxonomy): domain Bacteria; phylum Pseudomonadota; class Gammaproteobacteria; order Burkholderiales; family Rhodocyclaceae; genus JADKHX01. The sequence goes on from JANYAW010000016.1 coordinate 1,166, forward strand.
GTTCTTGAAGCCGAGTGCGTGTTGCAACATCGGCGTGAGCATCAGTCCCATGAAGAAGGTAAATCCGAGCAAAACGAAAACGCCCAAACTGCTGTCCTTGGTGCGCTGTATGGCGAAAATAAATCCAAACGCCACTGCCATAAAAAGCAGCAAGCCAATGAACGGACTACCCGCCATGAACGAAAAATTAAGCTGCACGCCGAGTAAAGCACCCAGCACTGTCGGCACCATCGTCAGCGCCAGTAGCGCATAGGTATTGCGTAGCACGCGATTCTGTTGAATCGCAATGTCGCTACCGCTTGTTTGTGAATAGTCGCGAACTGTTTCCATGATGTTTCTCCTTTTGCAGACCAGTCAAAGCCTAAACTAACGATATCCAACAGCGTCCAACAACGCCCAACAGAGGCGAATGCGTGAAGTCTATCGTATTCGTGCTAACGCATATCTTGGGCTAACGTCTGGCAAATGCAAGTGTTAGGCAAAGAATTTTTATCCTGTTTTCGCGACGCGCACGATACCGCAAGTGTCATCAGCATATAATTCGCGCCGCTTGGAGGTGTGGCAGAGCGGTTGAATGCACCAGTCTTGAAAACTGGCAAGGTTGCAAGACCTTCGTGAGTTCGAATCTCACCGCCTCCGCCAAGTTGGGGTTCAAAGAAATCCAGAGAAGGCCAGTAAGCCCTGTAAAAATAAAGCTTCTGGCCATTTTTACGTCCAAAGTAATTCAGCGCGCGATTCAATCCTTGACAAGAAAGTTGGTCAAGACCTTGCTCAGGCATTTCACCATGGCGCAGAATGATGACGGTCATCCGTGCTTGTACACCTACCGCCATAGACCGATCACGATACAAAATAGCTTAAGACGATTATTTTGTAGGTATGCCCATCCCATTTGACTTGCCCAGGGAGTATATGAACAACGATACACCGCAGACCTCCCAACCAGCGCTAATTCGATTTATCCGGGCACGGCCACGACTTATCGTGGCTGCATTGGTTGGAATGGCGACTACATTCGCATTGCCATTAGCGCTGGCGCAGCATGAAATGACGCGCCTGATCATTGGATGGAATGTTGGTGCCTGTCTATATCTCATTTTCGCGGCTCGCATGATGTTCTGGTCGTCGCATGAACGAATGCGAGCTCGCGCGCAACTTCAAGATGAAGGACGGATCGTTGTCTTGGTTTTGGTTGTTATGTCGGCCATAGCCTGTCTCGGCGCAATTATTGCCGAATTGGCCGTAGTCAAGGATATTCACGGCGCTTTGCGCTATGCCCACATTGCATTAGCGGCGCTGACGATATTGTCGTCCTGGGCGTTTACTCAAGTGATGTTCGCTCTGCACTATGCGCATGATTACTATGCTGCCGTTGAACACGGCAATCCTGGCGGGCTTGAATTTCCGGGAGGTCACGCTCCTGACTATGGTGATTTCCTCTATTTCGCTTGCGTCATCGGGACATCCGGTCAGACAGCCGATGTGAGTTTCACCAGTCGGGGTATGCGTAGAACAGGCTTGGTTCATTGCGTCTTGGCTTTTTTCTTCAACACAACTGTGTTGGCATTGACAATCAATATTGCTTCGGGACTGTTATGAATTGAGCCGCAACACGATTCTCACGAAATTTAAGATCAATTACATGTCAGTTACCCATATGAACTTTTTTCTTTTTGTGATTCTCATTGCAGCCAATATTCTGGTACCGGAAATTATTTTTGCCGCCGAACCGCTAGCGCAAAATTTTCCCCAAAAAATCTCCGAGAGGAAGAGTCACACGCTGGATGATGAGACGACCGAAATTCGAAGGCACCATCTCAATCGGCTGGATGACCGGCTGAAAATTGATGCGGCAGCGCTTCATCAGACTTGTAAATATGAATCGGAAATCTCAACGGCACCACCAGCGAAGCGTGTAGTTCTTTCCTTCGATGACGGTCCCGAGTTAGGGCAGACGGAATACATCCTTGAAATTTTAAAGAAGCACGAAATTCAAGGGGCATTTTTTCTAATTGGAGAAAAAGCCAAGGTGCATCCTGCGTTGGTGAGGAAGATCCTGGAAAGCGGACATCACACTGTAGGCAATCATTCTTGGAGTCACCCTAATTTCCACGAAATTTCCCTAGATCAACAGGCGAACGAAGTCCAAAAATTTGAGGAAGCTCCTGCGAACGGGCCAGTTAAATTGCTATTCCGTTACCCGTATGGGAACTCATCGTGTGAGACAAACGCTTTGTTGCACTCTCGAGGTTATCGAATCGTCGGATGGCATGTTGATTCCTGCGACTGGGCCTTCGACAAGGCCGGTATGGTTGATGAAAAGGAGGCAATTTCCTGTGGTGTACTGGCGCAGAATAAAAATAACTTTGTTGAGCATGTTGTTTCAACTGTTCACGCTCATAAAGGGGGGATCGTACTGTTACACGAAATACACCCAAATACGATCCGGAAGCTGGAGGAAATTATTGTCCGCCTAAAAGAAGACGGTTTTATCTTTGGCTCAATCGAAGACACAGACTTTGTTTCATCATTGCGTTAGCCAAGCTTTTTGTGCTGAGATAAAGCGTTACATTTGCGCCGTCATCAAGCGCTGCACTCCTGCGTTATTTGGGCATCTGGCTTAACTACTGATTGCCGGATTTATCTAACCAAGGAGAATGAAATGCTTGCTCGTACAAAAAAAGCTCTTGTAATTTCTGTCTTGTCGATGACTGTTGCCGGGATGACTACCGGTGCGATGGCGCAAGACACAAAGCCAGCTCGCGTGGCCAATCCGGTAGTGCAGGCGGATAAGGCGAAGCTGGAAGCTGACCACGCAAAAGCCAAGGCTGATCACCAAAAAATGGAAGGTGATCGCGCTAAGCTAAAAACTGACAAGAGCGCTGGCAATACTGCGGCAGTCGATGGTGACAAGGCGGCGCTGAAAGGCGACAAGCAAACGCTCACGGCAGACAAAGCCACTGCAAAAGCTGATCGCGCAAAACTTGAAGCAGATCGAAAAGCGGCGAAAGCGGCTAAGCCTTAAGCATCCGATTTAAGTGCTACGGTTGATCGTACAACGGCGTGTCGTCAGCACCAAGTGACGACACGTCGCGACTATTGCCTCGACGCAAAAAATGCCGCCATACTGGCTTCGCGATCTGCCTTAACTTTCATCGCATGCGGGCGGTTGCCAATGAGTTTGAGGTAATCAGCCACGCCGGGTAGCGCTGCTGTCACCATATCGCGGCCATAAATTATTTTGGTCGTTTGGCTCACCAACGGGAAATGCGCAAAAGCGGCGCAATCGACATGAGTGAACATGTCAACATCGCTTCGGTTTGTGTCGGATAGTGGGCTTCTTCGGTGAATGGGATACCTTTTTCCAACAATGCGAGCTTGGTTTTGTTGTAGTAATTGCTCACCGAAAATCCGCAAAGTGTCAGCATGAAAATCTCCTGAAGTGATGAATCAGTCACGAAAAATGTTGGACTGATTGTAGACTAGGCCAAATCATGAAGCCGACTACTCACCCACTGAAACGACACGCGCAAAGCTTAGGAGTGCAGGATCACAGCCGTGATAGCGTCGGGATGACCTATGTCTACCCGGTGATTTCGCGGCGCGCTGGTGGGGTGTCGGTTGGCATCAATCTCAATCCCAACAATGCATGCAATTGGCAGTGTATGTATTGCCAAGTGCCGAACTTAGTCCGTGGCGGGCCGCCGCCGATTGCGCTTGATCAGTTGGAGCGCGAACTGAATACGTTTTTGAATGATGTGGTGCATGGCGATTTCATGACGCAACGTGTCGATGCAGATGTGCGTCGCTTGGTCGATGTGGCGTTCTCGGGCAATGGCGAGCCGACTAGTGCGATGGAGTTTCCTGCTGCAGTTGAAATTGCCCTGGCGGCGCTTGATCGATTTAATTTGCGCGGAAAAGTTTTGCTGCGTTTGATTACCAATGGCAGCTTGCTCGACCGTCCGCGCGTACAGTCCGGTATCACCAAAATCGGCAGCGCACCGGGTGAAGTGTGGTTCAAAATTGATGCAGCGAGCGACAAGGAAATCGCAGCAATCAATGGCACCAGAACTTCGGCCGAGCGCGTGGCAAGACGGCTCCAACGCTGCATCGCTATTGCGCCGACGTGGGTGCAGACCTGTGTGTTCCTGCGCGACGGAGTGTTTGCGGCAGGCGAGGGTTGGGACGCGTATCTGCTAATGTTGGCAAACGCAGGCGGCGATTTACGCGGTGTGCATTTGTATAGTTTGGCGCGAACCCCGATGCAAAACGAATCGAGCCGCCTAGCTCAGCTCGATATCGTACAAATGGAAATGTTGGCGACTCAGATTAGGCAACTCGGACTGACCGTCGTTGTCAGTCCGTGAGTTCAAAAGCTCGATCATTTAAGCTTTTTTTGCTTCCTTGGCTTGTTTTTTCAGGTCTTTGAGCAGGCTGGGATTCTTCGCTTTGAGATACTCAATCACTTCAAAATCTTCCTTGCGAATCTTGGCGATATCGATTTGCTCGACGTAAACCAGACGTAGCAATTGCCCTACCGAACGTGGCATGTTTTGGCCACTTTCATAACGCGAACCACCACTTTGTGTGACACCAACTTGCGCCCAGAACGCCTGTTGGTTAAGACCCATTTTCCGGCGAATTGCGCGCGAGTCGATTTTTTCAGTCGCTTTCATGGTTGTTGGCCCTCCAGAAAAATGAAACTTGATCGTGACACTCAGGGTACAACCGTGAGCATAACCATGAGCGCCTTTCGCACATGCAAGTGACGAAAACTATGTCGCTGACATGACGCACAAAAGTATATGCCCTCGGAAAGAATATACAAGGGGCATGAATGTGTGATCAGTGAGCAAGTGTGACGAATCGTACGATAGCCAATGCCGGGATCGCATTTTGCTGAGTTAAAATTAAGCCAGTCAAAAATTCCGTAGTTAAAATTTTTTTAAGCAGGATTTCATGTCATTGATTGTTCAGAAATACGGCGGCACTTCGATGGGCACGCCGGAGCGAATTCGCAATGTCGCGCGACGTGTGATGCGCTGGAAAGCCAAGGGGCATCAAATCGTGGTGGTGGTGTCTGCCATGTCGGGCGAAACCAATCGCCTTATCGCGTTGGCCAAAGATGTTTCACCGCAACCCGATGCACGTGAGCTGGATGTAATGATTTCTACTGGCGAGCAAGTCACAATTGCGCTGCTGGCGATGGCGATAAAGGATTTGGGTGCAAAAGCCAAAAGCTACACCGGTAGTCAAGTCCGTGTGCTGACCGACAGCACGCATACCAAGGCGCGCATTCTTGAAATCGACGAAGAAAATATTCGCCGCGATTTGGAACAGGACACGGTGGTTATCGTGGCCGGATTTCAAGGTGTCGATGCCGACGGCAACATCACCACACTCGGTCGTGGCGGCTCGGATACCTCCGGCGTGGCACTGGCAGCGGCGTTGAAGGCCGAAGAATGCCAGATATATACCGACGTCGACGGCGTATATACAACCGACCCGCGCATCGTGCCGGAGGCGCGCAAGCTCGACCGCATCACGTTTGAAGAGATGCTGGAGATGGCCAGCCTGGGCTCCAAAGTTTTGCAGATCCGCTCGGTCGAATTTGCCGGTAAATACCAAGTGAAGTTGCGCGTGCTGTCGAGCTTTGAAGAAGAAGGCAAAGAGACGATGGGCACATTGATTACGTTTGAGGATGACATCAACATGGAACAACCAATTATTTCCGGCATTGCATTCACCCGCGACGAAGCCAAGCTGACGATGTTGGGCGTGCCCGATAAACCCGGTATTGCCTATCAAATCCTCGGGCCCGTGGCGGATGCGAATATCGACATCGACATGATTATCCAAAACGTTGGTCACGATGGCTTGGCGGACTTTTCATTTACGGTGAGTCGCGGCGATTTTCCGCGTGCATTTGAATTGCTCGACAAGCAAATCAAGCCGCATGTCGGTGCGCGTTCGGTCGAGGGCGACGACAAAATTTGTAAAGTGTCCGCCGTCGGTGTCGGTATGCGTTCGCATCCCGGCGTTGCCAGCAAAATGTTCCGTGCCCTGGCCGAGGAGGGCATCAATTTGCTGATGATCTCCACCTCGGAAATCAAAATCTCGGTGGTGGTCGATGAGAAGTATGTCGAACTGGCCGTTCGAGTGTTGCACAAGGCGTTTGAGCTG
>JANYAW010000041.1 GCA_025361105.1 Rhodocyclaceae bacterium
CTATGCCTTGACACGGCCCAAGCCCGTCGCCGTGGTGCTCAAAAAGGTTGAAAAGGGTGACGTGGTGGCCAGTGTGGTGAACACCCGCGCCGGCACGGTGGAAGCTTGCCAGCGCACCAAGCTCTCGCCGATATTGGGCGGACGAATTGAATATCTGGGGGTCAAGGAAGGCGACAAAGTCAAGAAGGGGCAACTCTTGATGAAGCTGTGGAATGAAGACCAAAAAGCCCAGCAAGTTTTGGCCGAAGCGCAGCGATTCACCAGCACGCAGCGGGTAACAGAAATCTGCTCCATGGCGGCCAACGCCAGCCGCGAGGCGGAGCGTCAGTCTTCATTGCGCAGCAAGGGATTTATTTCCGATGCGCGCGAGGACACGGCGAAGACTGAAGCTCAGTCACGCCGCGCGGCATGTGAAACGGCACGTGCCGAAGTTGTTGGTGCGCAGGCGCGCGTGGCCGTAACCAAGGCCGAACAAGGGCGCACCTCCTTGTATGCGCCGTTTGATGGCACGATAGCCAAGATTACAGGCGAGCTGGGCGAGTTTTCTACGCCATCGCCGCCGGGGATTTTGACCCCGCCAGCGATAGATTTGATCGACGAATCCTGTCTCTATGTCAAGGCGCCGATGGATGAAGTTGATGCGCCGAAAATCAAAGCCGGAATGACCGTGCGTATCAGCCTGGACGCATTGCCAAAGCAGCCGTTCGCTGGTACGGTCAAACGCGTGGCACCCTACGTTTTTGCCCTGGAAAAACAGGCACGCACCGTGGACGTCGATGTGAGTTTCAATGAGCAACCGAGTAGCGTCCTGTTGGTTGGCTATAGCGCCGATGTGGAAATCATCCTGGCAACCCATAGCGGCGTGATTCGCATCCCTACCTCGGCATTGATTGAAGGCGGGCGCGTAATGATGTTGAGTGAGGGAAAGCTGGTCGAACAAGCGGTTAAAACGGGTTTGACGAATTGGGAATTTACCGAAATTACCGAGGGCATCAACGAGGGTGACAGCATAGTCATTTCCCTCGAACGCGAAGGCGTCAAGGCAGGTGCGGCGGCAAAGGCGGTTGATAAGTGACGGCGGCGGAGCAGGGGTTTCACAATGCACTGCATTGTGTCTGCGTAGCGGGTTGGCTGTGCAAAGCCGACACTGCATCTCAGCACCAGCTGCCTATCGTATGAAGCATTCATGGCACTAATCGAACTCGTCGATATCGAGCGTGTCTTCCATTTGGGTGACACCGAAGTGCACGCGCTTTCCAAATTGGATTTGCGCATTGAGGCCGGTGAATATGTCGCCATCATGGGGCCGTCCGGCTCGGGTAAATCGACCCTGCTAAATTTGCTCGGCATGCTTGATAGCCCGAACGCAGGTGTGTATCGACTCGAAGGCATCGACGTCACTACATTGAGTCCCGACGAACAAGCCAAAATTCGCAGTCAGCGAATTGGTTTTGTATTCCAAAGTTTTCATCTGGTGCCGCGCCTCACCGCCGCTGAAAACATTGCCTTGCCGATGATGCTGGCGGGCATTCCAGCGCCTGAGCGGGCACGCCGGGTTGACAAAGCGCTTAAAGATTTTGGACTGGATAACCGCAGCGATCATCGTCCCGATCAGCTCTCAGGCGGCCAACGTCAACGCGTCGCGATTGCCCGCGCCACCATCATGCAGCCGGCGATGTTGCTGGCCGACGAACCGACCGGCAATCTGGATCGGGCGACCGGCGATGAAGTAATGCATTTGCTCGAAGGCTTGAATGCCAGTGGCGTCACGCTGTTGGTAGTCACCCACGATCATGCGCTCGGCGCACGGGCGCGACGCTCGCTAATGATGGAAGATGGAAAGTTGATCGCCGATAAACAAAACACTTTGGCGCAATAGGCATTCGCTGTTTCCAGCGCTAGGAGTAAGCATCATGATGAAAAAATCCCTGCAAATTTTCCTCAACTTGTTTGGCGTAACTGCAATTCTTATCGCTCTGCTGCACGTCGCGATTGGTCCGTCTGTCATCCCCGGATCGGTGCCGGTCAATGCCACCATGGACAGCGAAGATCGCTTCTACGCCACCTTGTTTGCCGCCTACGGCGTGGCGCTGATTTGGTGCGCGCGCGATCTGGAAAGCAGAAGTCGCGAGGTCTATTTTCTCGCCCTGACATTTTTTATTGGCGGACTGGCGCGGTTGCTGTCTATCGCCGCCGTCGGCTTGCCGAATGAGTTTTTCATCGCCATGACCATTCTGGAATTACTCATTCCGTTTTTTATGGCCTATGCCCAATGGAAAATTTCCACAAAAACGTTGGTGCAGTGACAGTTCGCCATGCGTAGCGCCGATGTCTTTCGCTTTGCCCGCGACGCGGCCACCGGTTATCCGCTGCGCACCGGTTTGTCGGTGTTGGCAATGGCGATAGGTGTGGCGGCGGTGGTGGTGCTCACAGCCCTGGGCGACGGCGCGCGCACCTATGTCGTTGGCCAGTTTTCATCGCTGGGCAGCAATCTGGTTATCGTTTTGCCCGGGCGTTCCGCCACTGGCGGATTTAGTCCCGCCAATGCGGTGACGCGAACGCCGCGTGACTTGACCATTGATGATGCACTTGCCGTGCTACGCACACCAGCCGTGCAGCGTGCCGCGCCATTGCTGGTTGGCACCTCGGAGATTAATTTCTCGGGACATTTGCGTGAAGTTCTGGTGGCTGGAACGACCTTGACCTATTTTCAGATTCGCGGCTTGAAAGCACTGCAAGGCACATTATTGCCCGATGATGATTGGAATCGCGCGCTGCCCGTCGCGGTGATCGGAGTCAAAATCCGTGATGAAGTTTTTTCCGGACAAGACGCGGTCGGACAATTCATTCGTCTCGGTGGCCGGCGTGTGCGCGTGGTCGGCGTGCTGGCGCCCAGTGGTCAAGGCGTGGGTTTCAATGCCGACGAATTGGTCCTGGTACCGGTGGCCTTGTCGCAGGCGATGTTCAACTCCAACACTTTATTTCGCATCCTGATAGAAGCCAAAAGCCGCGACCATATTGAGATGGCCAAACGTGATGTAGCGGCGCTGCTCAAAACCCGCCACAGCGGCGAAGAAGATGTCACGGTGATTACGCAAGATGCCGTGTTGGCGACCTTCGACAAACTGCTGGCGGCGCTGACCGCTGCCGTGGCCGGCATCGCCGCGATTAGCCTCGCCGTGGCGGGCATTTTGGTGATGAACGTGATGCTGGTCGCGGTGACTCAACGCACTGGCGAAATTGGATTACTTAAAGCACTTGGTGCGCGTGCAGCCACGATACGCCACGCCTTCCTGGCCGAAGCCGCCGTGCTTTCGCTGATGGGCGCGGTACTGGGTTATGGCTTGGGGGAATTCGGTGCCTTTGCAATCCGCACGTTTTATCCGGTTTTCCCGGCCTACCCACCGGCGTGGGCAGTGATTGCGGCGGTTGTTACTTCGCTCAGCACAGGCATTTTGTTCGGCCTGATGCCAGCCAGCCGTGCCTCGAAAATGAATCCTGTCGAAGCTTTGATGAAGCACTGAAATGCCATTCGCCGACTTCCTGCGCCTTGCCTTGCGTTCCATTTACAGCCAGCGTCTACGTAGCGGGCTGACCTTGCTTGGCATCGCCGTAGGCATCGCCGCGGTGATTTTGCTGACCTCGATAGGCGAAGGAATTCATCGCTACGTCGTGGCCGAGTTCACCCAGTTCGGCACCAACCTCATCGCCATTCATCCGGGGCGCACCAAGACCGGCGGCACGCAAGCCATCGGCTTTCCATCAAGTGCGCGCCCCTTGTCGCTGGAGGATGCCGTGGCGCTCACCCGCCTGCCGCAAGTCACTGCGGTAACCCCCAGCCTTTACGGCAATGCCGAGATAGATGGCAACGGCCGCTCACGACGAATTTTGGTGTACGGCGTTGGCGCAGACATGCCCACAGTGTTTAACCATCATGTACATACCGGTCAGTTTTTGACCGACGACGCTTTGGGCGGCGCACGCAATGTCGTGGTGTTGGGCGCGAAATTAAAAACCGAACTATTCGGAGTCGACAATGCCATTGGGCAGCGCTTGCGCATTGCCGGTTCGCAGTTTCGTGTGATCGGCGTGATGGAACGCAAAGGCCAATTTTTAGGCATCGACCTGGACGATACCGCCTATGTACCGCCACAAAGCGCGATGGAACTTTTCAATCGTGACGGCATGACCGAAATCGATCTCACGGTGGCCGAAGGCGCGAGTATTGACCACGCCATCGACACGATAACCGAATTGCTAAAAAGCCGCCACGGCCGCGTTGATTTCACCATCGTCAATCAACAGGAAATGCTCACCACCTTGTCGGGAATACTCGATGTGCTGACCATGGCGGTTGGCGCATTGGGCGGAATTTCACTACTCGTCGGCGCTGTCGGCATCGTCACCATCATGACCATCGCGGTCACCGAGCGCACCAATGAAATCGGCCTGATGGTGGCACTAGGCGCCAAACGCAGCACGATATTGGGCTTGTTTTTAGGCGAAGCCGTTGCGCTGGCAGGAATCGGTGGCGCGCTCGGCTTGGCGCTGGGGATAGGATTGGCGCAAATGATTCATTTGTTTGTGCCATCGCTGCCAGTCTCGATGCCTATCAGTTTTGTAATCCTTGCCGAAGCCCTGTCCATGGTGATTGGTTTGCTGGCTGGCGTGCTACCCGCGAGAAGCGCTGCGCAGCTTGATCCGGTGGAGGCGCTACGGACGGAGTAGGGTGACGGCGTGTTGCCAGCACCAACTGACAATGGCGCTCACCAACCCGGCATTTGCTAGCATAGCCATCTTGTACGCCCACGGTATTTCGCTTGTGGCTGTCACGCCAACCGTTTGATTTTTCCCAAGGAGATCACCATGCCGCAAAACAAACAAATTCATTTAGCTAATCGCCCGGTGGGCGAGGCTGTGGCCAGCAATTTCAAACTGGTGGTGGCTGAAACGCCGCCGTTGAAAGATGGCGAAGTGCTCGTTCGGCAACATTATTTCAGCCTTGATCCCTACATGCGCGGGCGGATGAATGATGCGAAAAGTTATGCGCTACCGCAGGCACTGGGCGAAACGATGGGTGGCGGTTCGGTGGGTGAGATCGCGGAGTCGCGCAATGCTGCCTATCCGGTAGGCGCCAAGGTGGTGTGTGCGGGTGGTTGGCAGGAATACTGCGTTGTGTCGCCGGATCCGGCGCAAATGCGCATGTTACGCATTGTCGATACCACACACATTCCGCTCAGCGCTTACCTCGGCGCGGTCGGCATGCCGGGTGTCACAGCGTGGTACGGTTTGGTCAAAATCTGTGAACCCAAGGCCGGTGAAACCATGTTGGTGAGCGCGGCGACGGGTGCAGTCGGGAGTGCGTTCGCGGCGCTATCCAAGGCACGTGGACTGCGTACGGTAGGCATTGCCGGCGGGCCGGAAAAATGCAAGTACGCGACCGACGAATTGGGTTTTGATGCGTGTATTGATTACAAGTTGCATAGTACGGCAGGGTCGCTCGCCAAGGCGATACGCGAGGCTTGCCCGCAAGGAGTCGATGGCTATTTTGAAAATGTCGGTGGCATGGTGCTCGATGCGGTATTGATGAACATGAATGCATTTGGCCGTATTGCAGTTTGCGGCATGATCGCCGGCTACGATGGTGCGCCTTTGCCGCTTTCGCATCCAGCATTGATCTTGGTGAATCGGCTCAAAGTGCAAGGCTTCATCGTTGGTGAGCACATGGAAATTTGGCCCGAAGCGCTGAAAGAATTGGGAACTTTGGTGGCGACCGGAAAACTCCGTGCGCGTGAGTCGATTGCACAGGGAATTGAAGCGGCACCCGAGGCGTTTTTGGGGCTGCTCAAAGGCAAGAATTTTGGCAAGCAATTGGTTAAATTAATCTAGGAACCACTGAATGATTTCAAATTTCAAAGGCAAGACAGCCGTCCTCACTGGCGCGGGTTCGGGCTTCGGCTTGGAGTGCGCGCGCATTGGGGCGAAGCTCGGGATGAACTTGGTGCTGGCTGATGTGCAGCAGGATGCGCTTGACGCAGCAGCGATAGAAATTCGCGGGCTGGGCGTGCAAGTTTTAGCGGTGAAGTTGGACGTGTCGAAAGCGGCGGAAGTGGAGACTTTGGGCGCTGCGGTATTCGCACGGTTTGGTGCGCCGCATTTTGTCTTCAACAATGCCGGTGTCGGTGCGGGCGGCTTGGTGTGGGAGAACACGCTGGCCGATTGGGAATGGGTTATCGGCGTGAACGTGATGGGTGTGGCGCACGGTGTTCGTGTATTCACACCGATGATGTTGGCGGCCGCCAAACGCGACCCGGCCTATCAGGGGCACATCGTCAATACGGCCAGCATGGCCGGTCTGCTCAACGCGCCGAATATGGGGATATACACCGTCAGCAAACATGCGGTGGTCGCCTTGAGCGAGACGCTGTATCAGGATTTGGCTTTGGTCACCGACCAAATCGGCGCGTCGGTGTTGTGTCCGTTTTTTGTGGCTACCGGCATCAGTCAAAGTCACCGCAATCGACCGACCGAAATGACCGCCGCCAAGCCCACGCGCAGCCAGTTAATCGGTCAGGCGATGAGCGATAAAGCGGTGGGCTCGGGCAAAGTCACTGCCGCTGAAGTGGCACAAAAAGTCTTCGATGCAATTGCCGCCAATCAGTTCTACATTTACAGTCATCCCAAATCCATCGGCTCGGTGCAAACACGCTTGGAAGATATCATGCAGGCGCGCAATCCGACTGACCCTTTTAGCCATAAACCGGAGCTTGGGGTTGAGTTGAAACGTGCGCTGCGGGCGGAATAAATACCCATCCTCAGCCCTCTTGTTTGTACTAATTCTCACCCTTTATTCACCCAAAAATTGTCCAAGGAAATTTCATGAAAGCATTGATGTGCGAAGCGTTTGGCCCCATCGAAAATTTAAGTTTGAAGGAAGTGCAGTCGCCGGTTCCTGGCGCTAAGCAGGTCCTGATAGAAGTGAAATCTGCTGCCGTAAATTTTCCTGATGCGCTGATGGTGCAAGGCTTGTATCAAATCAAGCCGCCGCTGCCTTTTTCGCCCGGCGCAGAAGTGGCTGGCGTAGTTAAGGCCATTGGTAGCGAAGTCAAACGCCTCGCGGTCGGCGATAAAGTTATCGCCATGCTGGGTCACGGTGGCTTTGCAGAGGAATGCGTGGCGGAAGCGTTTAACGTGATGCCGCTGCCTGCCGGAATGGATTTTGATATGGGTGCAGCGCTGGTACTCACCTATTGCACATCGCTACACGGACTCAAAGATTGCGGCGCGCTCAAAGCTGGCGAGACACTGGTCGTGCTCGGTGCGGCAGGTGGTGTTGGCGTTGCGGCGATTGAGATCGGCAAAATCATGGGTGCGCGGGTGATTGCGGCGGCATCGACCGATGAAAAGCTGGCACTGTGCAAGAAACTTGGTGCTGACGAAACCATCAATTACAGCACTGAAAACCTGAAAGACCGGATCATGGAATTGACCGGTGGCAAGGGCGCGGATGTGGTCTATGACCCGGTCGGCGGCGCGTACACCGAGTCCGCGATTCGTGCGCTCGGCTGGCGTGGCCGGCTGCTGGTGGTGGGCTTCGCGGCGGGCGAGATTCCAAAAATTGCAATCAATCTGACCTTGCTTAAAGAGCGTTCCATCGTCGGTGTTTATTGGGGCGATTCGGTCAAGCATGATCCGATGGGGCATATGGCGAATGTGAAGCAACTCAACGAATGGTTTGCTGCCGGAAAAATAAAACCGGTGGTGAGTGAGCGTTTCAGTCTTGACCAAGCCAAGGAGGCGATTACCTACATCGCCAATCGCAAAGTGCTGGGGAAAATCGTCGTCGTGCCGTGATGCTTGCAAGCGACTGGAAATCCGTGCAAACGTCACCATTTAGTGCGCAATCCAGACCCAACATAAACCAAGCGAGGACGCACATCATGCTCGATAAAACCCCATCAGAAATCCAGGCTCGCGCCGTTGAGCGTGTGGTCACCGGGCATGAAGTGATTGAAGGCGCGGGAGTGCGTATCACCCGCGTGCTGACGCAAGATTTGCAGCGACGGCTTGATCCATTTTTGATGCTCGAGGTATTTCGCAGCGACACGCCTGACGACTATCTTGCGGGCTTTCCTTCGCATCCGCACCGGGGCTTTGAAACGGTGACTTTCATGGTCGATGGCCGCATGCGTCACAAGGACAGCGCCGGGCACCAAGGTTTGGTCGAAAACGGTGGCGTGCAATGGATGACAGCGGGGCCGTGGAGTGATTCATTCCGAAATGCCGGAGCAAAAAAACGGCATGATGGAAGGTTTTCAACTGTGGCTGAATCTTCCGGCAAAAGAAAAAATGTGCACACCCTGGTATCGCGATTTCAACGCCGGTGATTTGCCAAAATTCACCACTGAGCAGGGTGTCAAAGTCACGGTCATCGCGGGGAAACTTGAAGGTGTTGAGGGCGCTGTACAACGCGCTACCACCGAGCCATTATTTCTTGATTTGGAAATGCCAGCCGGCACGACTTTCACTGCGCCAGTGCCAGCTGAATTCAATGCTTTCGTGGTGGCCTATCAAGGCTCAGTTGGTGCTGGTAACACGCCGTTGCGCCAACGCCAAATGGCGATTTTCGCCAACGAGGGTAGTACCATTGTGTTGCACGCAAGCGCGCCATCGCGGGCGATTTTGTTGGCCGGTCGGCCATTGGACGAACCTATCGCACAACACGGACCATTCGTGATGAACACCAACGCGCAATTGCACCAAGCTGTCGCCGACTTTCAGGCGGGGCGGCTTGCGGCACATTGACCAAATGAACTTATCGCGACCATGAAAAACAATTCATCGCACTGCTGATTGCCGTTTTTTCCACCATTTTGTCCACTGCATCATTTGCACAATCCAATACGATTATTTATGGCAACCTCGACATCGGCTACGAACATGCCTCAGGCAATGGGGTAAAAGCCAGCGGCATAAATTCCGGCGTTCGCGACCAAAGCCGTATCGGTTTTCGTGGCGAAGAGGGTTTGGGTAGCGGCATGAAAGCCTTGTTTTTGCTGGAGTACGGGCTTGGTGCAGACGTGAATTCCGGAATTGGAACGGTCGGTTCGCGCCAGTCGTATGTGGGCTTGAGCGGCGATTTCGGCACGCTGACTGCAGGCCGTTTGTATTCCCCGGGCAAAAATTTCACCGACAAATACGACGCAATGGATACCTCCAATTTCAGTGGACTGCAAACTTTGCTGGCCGGGACTTCCGCCTCCATCGCGACCGGCACCACGTTCAATAATTCGCTGGCCTATGTCTCGCCAAGCGTGAATGGATTTAGCATTACCGGTCTGTATTCTTTCGCTGGTTTGAGTGGCGACAATACGGCCTATGGTGTCTTGCCAAAGCGACAAGAACGCGCACTCGGCTTCAATCTGGATTACGCAATGGGGCCGCTGGCGCTGACCTATTCGCATCATCGACTCGATGATATTGCGCATATATCAAATGATGATCAACGCGACAACGCACTCGGCGCTTCTTACCACATGGGCTATGTGGCACTGATGGGAACATATCAGACGCTCAAGCTGGAAAGCGCCGGAATCGTCGCGATCAAGGCGGTGGTCTATAGCCTTGGCTTCACTGTGCCGATGGGCGAAGCCGGTTTGGTGCGGATTCAATATGCGAACTTGAATGACAAGCTGCCCGGCGATGGCGACGCCAGTTCGTGGAGCATCGGCTATGACTACAGCCTGAGTAAACGCACAATGGCCTACCTTGGCTATAACCGTGTCTCAAACAAAAATGGTGTCGGCATCAGCACCAGTGTCGGCGGCGGAATATTCGGCGGCGCGCCGGGCAACAGCAATAACTCAGGCTATGGTTTTGGGGTGAAGCACGTTTTCTAAATTATTTCGGTTTATTTTGGTAACTGGTCGCGCCGCAACAAAAATACTTTGCCTTGAGCGTGTTCCGTGTCGAGCCAAGTCAATTCAAGTTCGGGGAACGCCGCATCAACTAAATCGCGGTTGTGGCCGACTTCAATCGCAATTACACCTTGCGGCGTTAAGTGCTTGGCTGCGGTAGCGAGTATCCGCCGCACCACATCCAGTCCATCGCTGCCTGCTGCCAATGCCAGTGCGGGTTCGTGGCGATATTCGAGCGGCAATGCGTCCATCGCCTCAGTCGTCACATAGGGCGGATTGCTGATGATTAAATCGTAGCGACGGCCTTTCGTAGCGGCGAACAAATCGGATTCGATGGCATGCACCCGATTGGTCAAATCGTAGTCGTCGATGTTGCGGCGGGCGACCGTCAGGGCATCGGGTGAAAGGTCAATCGCGTCAATTTCCGCATTGGGAAAAACGTGCGCCATGACGATGGCCAAACAACCCGAGCCGGTGCACAAATCCAGCGCACGCAGCGGTGTATCGGGGTCTTCAACCCACGGCGCGAAGCCGTATTCGAGCAACTCGGCGAAATACGAACGCGGCACGATCACCCGTTCGTCGACATAAAAACGCAGCGACCCCAACCAGGCTTCTTGCGTCAAATAAGC
>JANYAW010000056.1 GCA_025361105.1 Rhodocyclaceae bacterium
GCGCTACCGCGTAAGCATATTCCGCGACGTGTTTCCTTTGCTGACCGAGTACATTGATAGCGACCGTGATGCAATGCTGTATCAAGCAGAAGAGACCTTGATCGCTGCCGGTGCGGTCGAAGTCGGCGATCTGATTGTGCTTACCGTCGGTGATGCCATCGGCGCTGCCGGTGGCACCAACACGATGAAACTGGTCAAGGTGGGCGAACGCCGCCCGCTGCCAACGACAAAGTAATCTCAAAAAAATCGCAAAAAAGGAACCGCCATGCCACTCGTCTCGATGCGCCAATTACTCGACCACGCCGCCGAAAACTCCTATGGTCTACCGGCATTTAACGTGAACAATCTCGAACAAATTCAGGCCATCATGGAAGCGGCCGAGGAGACCGGCAGCCCGGTGATCATGCAAGGCTCGGCCGGTGCACGCAAATATGCGGGCGAGCCTTATCTGCGTCATTTGATTGAAGCCGCCATCGAAACGCATCCAAATATTCCGATTGTCATGCATCAGGATCACGGTGCGAGCCCGTCGATTTGCATTCAATCCATGCGCTCGGGATTTTCCAGCGTGATGATGGATGGCAGCTTGATGGAAGACGCCAAGACTCCTGCCAGCTTTGATTACAACGTGCGCGTCAGTCGTCATGTGGTGGACATTGCACACGCAATCGGTGTATCGGTGGAAGGTGAACTGGGCTGTCTCGGTTCGCTGGAAACCGGGATGGGTGAAAAGGAAGATGGCCACGGCGCAGAGGGCGCACTGACGCACGACCAATTGCTGACCGATGCCAACGAAGCCGCAGATTTTGTCAAAGCCACTGGCGTGGATGCGTTGGCGATTGCGATTGGCACCTCGCACGGTGCCTACAAATTCACCCGCCCGCCCACTGGCGCGGTGCTGCGTATCGACCGTATCAAAGAAATTCACGAGCGTATTCCCAACACGCATTTGGTCATGCACGGTTCGTCGTCAGTGCCGCAGGAATGGTTGAAAATTATCAACGAACACGGCGGAGCTATGGGCGAAACCTACGGCGTGCCGGTTTCGGAAATTGTCGAGGGCATCAAGCACGGTGTACGCAAAATCAATATCGACACCGATTTGCGGATGGCCTCGACCGGCGCGATACGCAAATATCTGGCCGAGAATCCGAAAGATTTTGATCCACGCAAATATCTGACGGCGGCGCGCAAAGCAATGAAAGAAATTTGCAAAGCGCGTTATGAGGCGTTCAACTGCGCCGGACAAGCCGCCAAAATCAAAGTGCTGCCCATGGAAAAAATGGCCGAGCGCTACAAAAAAGGCGAGCTCAACGCCATCGTTAAATAAGATTAATTGTGAGACAAATTGTGAGACCAATTGTGAGATGCGGCGAACCATGAATTACCCAACTATTTTTGAATCAAACATCAGCAGTTTGGCTTTGCTGGGTCGTGGCAAAGTGCGCGACATTTACGCGGTCGACGATGCGAATTTGTTGATCGTCACCACGGATCGTCTGTCGGCATTCGACGTGGTTTTTCCCGATCCGGTGCCCGGCAAAGGTGCAGTGCTCACGGCAGTGGCCAATTTTTGGTTTGGCAAACTCGCCCACGTGATTCCCAATCAACTCACTGGCATTGATCCTGAATCAGTAGTCAGTGGCGAGGCAGAGCGCGAACAAGTGCGCGGACGTTCTATTGTCGTGCGGCGCTTGAAGCCACTGCCGATTGAAGCCGTTGCGCGCGGCTATTTGATTGGTTCCGGCTGGAAAGATTACCAAGCCAGTGGTGCCGTGTGCGGGATTACGTTGCCAAAAGGATTGCAACTCGCTCAAGCCTTGCACGAACCGATTTTCACCCCCGCCACCAAAGCTGAATTGGGCGACCACGACGAGAACATCAGCTTTGCGGCAGTAGAAAAAATGATCGGCAGCGAAATCGCCAAACAAGTCCGCGACGTGACGCTGCGCCTGTATCGTGAGGCCGCGGCATTTGCCCGCGTGCGCGGCATTTTGATCGCCGATACCAAATTTGAATTTGGTCAGGATGCCAGCGGGCGTTTGTATTTAATTGACGAAGTATTGACCCCGGATTCCTCACGCTTCTGGCCCGCCGAGCAATACCAGGTCGGCATCAGCCCGCCATCATTCGACAAACAAATCGTGCGCGATTATTTGGAATCCTTAGGCTGGAACAAACAGCCGCCCGCGCCGCGTTTGCCGGATGAAATCGTCGCCAAGACGGCCGAGAAATATCGTGAAGCGATGAGCAAATTGACGGGCACTTGCGATATTTAGTTTCAACGTTGTGCTACCAGCACCAACTGGTGGATCCTGATCGTTATCGAGTCGCCAAAAAATGACCAATCCCCTACTAGATTTTTCCGATTTACCCCGCTTTGACGTGGTGCAGCCCGAACACGTTGCGCCGGCGATTGAATCCTTGATGGCCGAGTACCGCACGCTGATCGACCAACTTCTCAAGTCGCAAACGCCCGCCACCTGGGACGATTTCGTTCAACCAATGATAGACACCGGCGAAAAACTCGGCAACGCCAATACCCCCGTCATTTTTGAACCGCCCGTGCAAATCGCACAAACTGGCGGGCTGGAAGTAAATATCGCCTGTTCCGGCGGCGCGAACTGGGGCGGGACGGATATTTGGGTTTCCACCGACGGCAGCAGCTATAAGATTGCGGGCCGCGTGACCGGCAAAG
>JANYAW010000059.1 GCA_025361105.1 Rhodocyclaceae bacterium
CCGCATTCGCGTCGACGCTCTGGGTGATGCCGAAATCAGCGGCACCATAGAGCGCATTGCACCAGCCCCAGGTTCGGAATTTTCCGTTATCAAGCAAGACAATGCGACGGGTAATTTCACCAAGATCGCGCAACGTTTGCCGGTGAGAATTGCGATCAATCCGGGACAGGAATTGGCGGCGAAATTGCGGCCGGGTATGTCGGTGGTGGTGAAAGTGGATACGGGTGGGTGAGCATTTTGCCAGTTGCTAAACTCGCTACGCGCAAACTACGCCACTGAACACGGAACTGATTTTTACCGTCACACGAATTAGCAAACGCTACCAATCATGCTCACCAACACCTAATTTCCAATCGAAGGCGGCTGCGCATGCAAGGCAGTGCGTTACCGCATGGAAACCACGCCGCTGTTTGTCAATTGTTGCCATTGCCGCTGGTGCCAGCGCGAGACCGGCGCTTCGTTCGCGCTGAACGCGATGATAGAAGCGGATCAGGTGACTCAGCTTGGAATCGAGCCGGAGTTGATTGATACGCCATCGGAAAGTGGTTTGGGGCAGATCATTGCGCGTTGCCCAAAATGCCTTGTCGCGGTGTGGAGCAACTATGCCGGTGCGGGGCCATTGTTGCGATTTGTTCGCGTTGGTACGCTCGACAATCCGGATCAGTTGCCGCCGGACATTCATATCTTCACGCAGTCCAAACAACCCTGGCTGGTGCTGCCCGAGAGTGTGCCTGCGGTGCTCGAATACTACGATCGCGAGGACTATTGGCCGGCCGGGAGTTTGGCGCGACGGCTTGCCTTGCTGCCGGCGATTGAGGCCTATCAAGCTAAAAATAAAGCCTGATTCTCTGCAACTAGCCGCGTGTGCGAAACGCGGCTTCCCAGTCGATATGGTCTTGCGCGATGGCGACTTTCATTGCATCGAGCACCGGCTTGCGCAAGCGCAATTTGGTCGCCGTGTGTGCGCTGCCGTTCAGCGCTTTCAGCATCAAGGCACGATTCCTTGCGATTTCCGCAACAGCTTCCGGCGCGACGATTTCATCGAGAAAGCCAGCGACCAGCGCTTGCTGTGGTGAATAGGGTGTCGCCATCAAAACGGCCTGACCAAAGTGCGCGGGCGTCAGGCGTTGGCGACAGACTTCGATGGCGAAATGCGGCACGATCATGCCGATCAAAACTTCATTGACGTGAAAGCGCGCATCGGCGTCAGGGCCGATTCGTACATCGCAACTCAACAACATGAATGAGCCCATCGCCACGGCGTGGCCGGTGCATGCGGCAACGACAGGCACGGGAAACGACAGCAAGCGCTCGGAAAGATTGGCACCAGCTTTAAGCATGGCCAGCACTTCGGCGGGTTCGCGTTTGAACGCGCCCAAGTCGAATCCACCGGAAAACATTTTCGCGCGGCCTTGAATCACCACCACGGCAGCCTTGTCAGCTTGCGCGCGGTCAAGGCCATCGTTGATTGCTTGCAACATGGTGACGTTCAATGCGTTGGCTTTGCCGTCGTCCATGGTGAGCGTGGCGATGTTGTCGCTGAGGTCATAAGTCAAGTTCGTGCTCATGTTTCGCCTCTCAAATTTCAACAAAAATTAGCGCAGAAAATAGTGAAGTCTCCCCTCGCCCCTTGCGGGAGAGGGGAAAAAGCATCAGGGCCGAGTTCGCCAGTTGGTGCTGGTGACACGCCGTTGCTGTCACCGCGTCAACGCACACGCCGTCATACCGCAAAAAAACTCTCACCCTTGTCCGCCATCTCGCGTAAGCGCTTCGGTGCCGAAAAGCGTGGCCCATTTGCCGCAGCCAAACGTTCGCAATCAGCCACCGCCTGCTTGATGCCCAAGCTATGCAAGGCACCGAGCGGACCACCACGAAATGGTGGATAACCCCAGCCCAAAATTGCCCCGACATCGGCATCAATTGCTGCGCGCAACACGTTTTCTTCCAGGCAGCGCACGGTCTCGACCGACTGCACCATGATTAGTCTTTCAATGATGGATTCGACGCTGGGTTGCTCGGCCTTGACCGGAAAATGTTCGGCCAGACCCGGCCACAAATGTTTGGGGCCGTCGCTCGGGTAATCATAAAAACCGCTGCTGGATTTACGTCCAAGGCGTTGCAGCTTTTCGACCATGATGTTGGCTACGCCATCAGCTGCGCGCGCCACATACGCGCTGCCTAAATCAATCTTGGTTTGCGCGGCGACTTTATAAATCAGCTCTATTGAAACTTCGTCAGCCAATGCCAGCGGGCCGACTGGCATACCGGCCATTAGTCCGGCTTTGTCGATTAGCGCGGGGACGACACCTTCCTGCAATAGCGCCATGCCTTCCGAAACGTAAGTGCCGAATACACGACTGGTATAAAACCCGCGCGAGTCATTGACCACAATCGGCGTCTTGCCGATGGCTTTGACGTAGTCCATGGAGCGCGCCAATGTTTCGTCGGAAGTGGCCTTGCCCATGATGATTTCGACCAGCGGCATTTTCTCGGCGGGCGAGAAAAAGTGCAGGCCGATAAAGTTGGCCGGGCGCACACTGGCCTCGGCCAATCCGGTGATAGGCAGGGTGGAAGTATTGGAGGCGAAGATCGCGTTCGCCGCAATCACCGCTTCGGTTTTCTTCGTCACGTCGGCTTTGATTTCGCGTTTTTCGAACACGGCCTCAACGACCAATTCGCATCCTTCGAGCAGCGCGTAATCCGCCGTCGGACGTATCCGTGCAGCTAGCGTGGCAGCAGCGTCGGCCGTCATGCGGCCCTTGCTGACCAGCTTGTCCCATTGCGCCACGGCATAGGCTTTGCCCTTCTCGGCGGCTTCCTGTGTGGTGTCAAGCAGCACGACTTCGATACCGGCGGTAGAGGTGCTCATGGCAATGCCTGCACCCATCATGCCGGCACCGAGCATGCCGATTTTGCTGAATTTCTGTATCGGCACATTGGCCGGGCGACTGCTCAATTTGTTGGCATCCTGCATGCCAAAGAACAGCGAGCGGATCATGTTCTTGGCGACTTTCGACAGTGCCAGATTGGTGAAGTAACGCGCTTCAATCGCCAGGCCGGTATCGATGTCCGTCGCCAGACCTTCGTACAGGCAAGAGAAAATATGTTTCGGTGCCGGGTAGTTGTTGTAAGTCTTTTCACGCAGCATGGCGTTGCCCGCCATCATCATCTGCGCGATAGCCGGATTGCTCGGCCCGCCGCCGGGAATCTTGTAGCCTTTTTTGTCCCAGGGTTGTTGTACCGGTTGTCCGGCAGCGATTTGTTCGAGCAGCCATTTTTTCGCTGCAGCGCGTTCTTCTCCAACAGCAACCACAGCGTGAATCAATCCCATCTTGGCCGCTTCGCCAACTTTCAAGCGCTTGCCTTCGGTAAGCATTTGCACGCAAGCCATCAAGCCGACCAGACGAGGAGTACGTTGCGTGCCACCGGCGCCGGGCAGCAAACCCAGCGTGACTTCCGGAAAACCAAAACGCGATTTTGAATTGTCAGCGGCGACGCGGTAATGGCAGCCTAGCGCGACTTCCAATCCGCCACCAAGTGCGCTACCGCCCAGGGCAACGGCCACTGGCTTGCCGCCTTTTTCCAACGCGCGCATGGCGTGGTGTGACCTGACGATGCTGTCGTGAAATTCCTGCGCGTTATCAGCCTTGAGCAAGATTTCCAAATCGCCACCGGCGATGAAATCCTTTTTCGCCGAACAAACCAAAATGCCTTTGACGGCGGTGTCGGCAAGCGCTTTGGTGCATGCGTCGAAATACGCCGTCAGCGATTCGTCGTTGAGTACATTTTGCGACTTGCCCGGGTAGTCCCATTCCAGCGTGGCGATGCCATCGGCATCAACAGAATAATTCAGCATTTCAAACCCTCTCAATAATCGTGGCCGTACCCATCCCTGCGCCAACGCACAAGGTAATCAGCGCAGTCGATAAATTGCGGCGCTCCAATTCATCCAGCACCGTGCCCAAAATCATCGCGCCGGTGGCGCCGAGAGGATGGCCCATCGCTATCGCGCCGCCATTCACGTTGATCTTGTCGTGCGAGACATTCATCACTTGCATGAAGCGCAGCACCACAGAGGCGAAGGCTTCATTCAGTTCATACAAATCAATGTCGGTGGATTTCATCCCTGCGCGCTTGAGTGCTTTTTCCGCAGCGTAGGACGGTCCGGTGAGCATGATTGACGGCTCGGAACCAATCGAAGCAAACGAGCGAATTCGTGCGCGTGGTTTCAAGCCTTGCGCTGTACCTGCTTCGGCGTTGCCGAACAACACTGCGGCTGCGCCGTCAACGATGCCGGAGCTATTACCCGCATGGTGGACGTGATTCACTTTTTCGACTTCCGGATAGCGTTGCAAAATCACGCTGTCGAAGCCGTAACTTTCGCCTTGCTCCTTGAATGAAGGTTTGAGGGTGGCAAGCGATTCGAGCGTGGCCTCCGGGCGCATGTACTCGTCGTGGTCGAGTATCACCAAACCGTTGATGTCGGTCACCGGCACGACGCTCTTGGCGAAGTAACCCTTGTCCCACGAGTGCTTGGCGCGGCGCTGCGATTCAACGGCATAAGTGTCAACATCGGTGCGCGACATGCCCCATTTGGTCGCCACCAAATCGGCC
>JANYAW010000096.1 GCA_025361105.1 Rhodocyclaceae bacterium
TTTCTTTTTGCGATTGTGCGGCGGGCGGATCAGACCATACGCGCGCAAAGTGATGAAGTAGATCGTGCGCATCGATCCGTAATGATGCATCAGGCGCTTCACGATCCACTCACCGGTCTGCCCAATCGCGTCAGTCTTTCCGAGCGCCTCGACGGCATGTTGCGATCCATGAACCGAACCGGAAAAAAGTGCGCCGTCCTCAACATCGGTCTGGATGGCTTTAAGGAGATCAACGATTCACTGGGACACGTTGTCGGTGACACTGCCCTCAAGGAGATAGGTCGTCGCCTATCCGAACAATTTCGCGAGACCGATATCACGGCACGGATGGGCGGCGATGAGTTTGTGGTGGCGATTTCCGAAGTGAGTGAGGCGCTGGAAATTGAACGCATCATCGATACCGTGGAGCGTGTAAAAAAGGCCGTATCAGAGCAAGCCATCGTTGCCGATGGACACGCCCTGACGATCACCGCCAGTATCGGCGTCGCGATATTTCCGGATGACGGCGACAACGTACTGGAATTGCTCAAGAGTGCTGATGCTGCGCTTTCGCATGCAAAGAAGGCGGGGCGAAATAGTTACCGGTTTCATACGGCCGATATGAATGCCCGCGCACTGGAAATGCTGTTGATTGAACGCGAGTTGCGCCAAGGTTTGATTGAGGGGCAATTTCTTTTGTATTACCAGCCACAGGTCGAGATTAGCAGCGGCAAGGTGATTGGTGCCGAGGCCTTGATCCGATGGCAACACCCGCAACGCGGTTTGCTCTCGCCTGCACATTTCATTCCGATCGCTGAAGAGCGCAGTCTGATTGTCGCCATGGGTGAGTGGGTGCTGCATGAGGCCTGTCGCCAAAATCGTGCATGGCAGCAAGTTGGTATGGCTGAAATACCTGTCGCCATCAACCTCTCGGCCAGGCATTTCAACCAAAAATCGCTGATCGATGAGGTGGTACGTACTTTGACCGAATGTGCGCTTTCGCCAGCTTGTCTCGAACTGGAATTGACAGAGACTTCGGTAATGCAGGATGCCGAGGGCACTATCGAGACGATGAGGCGACTCAAAGAAGTTGGCGTGATGTTGGCTTTGGACGACTTCGGCACCGGCTACTCAAGTCTGAGTCAACTCAAAGGTCTGCCTCTGGACAGCCTGAAACTCGACCAGTCCTTTGTGCGTGGCTTACCTGCCGATCCTGACGACCTTGCCATTTGCACGGCGGTAATTGCGATGGGCAAAGCCTTGGGGATGAGCGTGATTGCCGAAGGCGTCGAGACCGCAGAACAATTGGCGGTGCTGCGTTCGCTGGGTTGTGATCAAGTTCAAGGTTATCTAATTTCCAAACCGCTTCCGGCGGATCAGTTTCTGGCTTTCATGCAGGCACGGTCTTGAAAACCCAACACTTCCCCTACCGTCTCGACAAACGCTGGAGTGCATTGTTCTTTGCGCTCGGCGTAGGCAAAGACGATGGCGTGACCATCACTGACAAGGGTGAACTGATTGCGACCTTTGGCCTGTTCAAGGTGAAAACCACGTTGACCAATGTCGATCACACTGAGGTCACCGGCCCGCATCGTTGGTACACCGCAGTAGGTTTGCGGCTCAGCTTGACCGACGATGGCGTGACCTTTGGTACCAATCATCACAAGGGCTTGAGTATTGCGTTTGTGAAAAAAATCCCGCGTGTTATGGGTTTCAGGAAGCACTCGCTGTTATGGGTCAGCGTCGCCGATCCTGAAGGGCTTGCGGCGGCGATTGGGAAGTGAGCGGTCGAAATTGAATCATTACCAATGCAAGCGCAGGTTCGCGAATTCTTCGAGGCAACATCGACACGCGTTTAATCGTTACTGAACCATTAAGGTTCATGCTTATGCTCCGGCGACGGTTGTATTTGCGTTCGATAGGCTTGCGCACGAGCCGCGATGATTTCTGGTTCACGCAGACAAAACTTTACATTTCGCCAGTCAACATAGAAGACCCATGCGCGTTAATTTCACATCTGGCTTACGTGCCAGGCTTTTCTGACCAAGGAGAATCACATGTTGACCAGCAAAAAACGCGCACTTGTAATTTCTGTTTTTGCAATTTCATTAGTCGGGATGACAACCGGCGTAGTGGCGCAGGACGCCGCACCAGTACACACGCCAAATCCGGTGATCCATGCGGACAAGGCGCAGATAAGAGCCGATCATGCAACTGGCAGAGCGGATCATCGACAAAAACGAGCGGATCAATCAGCGCTTCGGGCCGACAAGCAGACCGGCAATACAGCTGAAATACCGGCTGACAAAGCAGCACTTAAAGGCGATCAGCAAACGCTGAATGCCGACCATGCGACCACAAAAACTGACCGTGCGAAATTGCGCGCGGATAGACGCGCTGCGCATGCGGCGAAGGCAGCCACGCCGTAAGCAATTGATCTCACTGACGGCGGCATTGGAGGCTGCTGCGCATTGGTGAAAACCCTTTTGCGCATCGTCCAGAAAAAAGGCCTCCATCGCTGGAGGTCTTAGGTTTCTGGTGCGTTGGCCGGAATCGAACTGGCGACCTACTGATTCGTAATCAGTAGGTCGCCAGTTCGATTCCGGCCAACGCACCAGAAACCTAAGGCCTCCAGCGATGGAGGCCTTTTTTCTGGACGATGCGCAAAGGGTTTTCACCAATGCGCAGCGGCCTCCAATGCTGCCGTCAGTGAGGTCAATTGCTTACGGCGTGGCTGCCT